>JBEKQR010000031.1:0-17565 GCA_049519515.1 Candidatus Korobacteraceae bacterium | reverse complement strand
AAGATGAGCGCGTGCAGCAGGCCATCAGAACGCAACTGCGGGAGCGCCGGGAACAGTTGCTGCGCGCCGCCTACTACGACTCCATGCACAACGGCGCCAGCATCGAGAATTATTTCGCCGACCAGATCCTGAAAGGCGCGGGCGGACAATAACGTTTCACGTTTCCCGTTGCACGTTTCACGAATGCGCCCCACATCTGCTTTGCAGATGTAGGGCACGTACACAGGTTAGCGACGAACTGCCGAAAGAGCCATTTGCTGCAAGCGACACCCTCACCCAGGCTGCGCGGCTTGTCTTGAAAGAGTTTCTCGGCGGCGCGGAAAAACGCGGTTTCATAGCCGCTCCCCATTGGCCTTGACCTGCCGGCGCCGGAGCGAAGCAGAATTGATGTCTTTATTAGTTCAGTTAATATTGCAGGCAGCCCGCGCCAGAATCACACATTAGGCAGTTCATCTTACCTGATAATTCCCTGCCGCGTATCTTGATTATCTTACAAACGCCATTGCAGTTTACTTTTTATAATTTACTCACAATTTCCTTGACAGCGTAAGTATTACAAGTATCATTCCTTCATCTAGACGGTGCATTTTAAAAGACATCCCCCTGGGTTAGGTACGCGGTAGTTGCCATCTCAGGGGATGCTAGCACGTGTCTACGCTTTAAGGCTGCTATCCATAAGGCACAGGCTTGACAGCAAAGCCTCTGCGACAAGGCCACCGGCCCAGTCAAAAAAGGCCCAATCCGTATTCCTAAGTTCAAGCCAAGTGCGTGTTACGTGCGGCGTACATCGGATCCACCGCAGGTATTTGCGCCTTTGTAGAGCAAGAGGCAGCTCACATTCGACGGCGTTACGCCGAATGTGAGCCTAACCATAACTACGACGCAACGGAGTGCGCCCCGTCATGGCTGTATCACCTTCTAGCACAAAAGCGCCTCCGGTACAAGTCGTTACGCGGTGTTTCCCGTGCCCAGAGCGAGTTTCCGCCAGGCAAGCGGTTTTATTGCCTGGCCAGGCGGCCCTGCCACCAGGGGCGCACACCGCATAACCGGCGCGGCTAAAGAGCCGCGCTGCGCGCGTAGATTTACCGGGCACCAATCCAGGTGCGCGCTATTTGCGGTCTACATAGGAACCTCCGCAGGTATCCGCGCCTGAAAAAACACTATCTCCTCGACCGCAAGTTTGGTCAGGCGCGCTACTTAAAGGAGGATCATGTCATATACAGCCATTTCACGGAGGCTTCGCAGCCGGTTAGCGTGTTTCGGGCTGGTTTCACCCGAGGTTACGACACCTCTCGCAAATAGGATTTCCATCAGCCGTCTTGCATTGTTAGGCTTGATCGGGTTTCTCTTGCTCGCACTTCCAACCGCGCTGCTGGCCCTTCCGCCAATTCCGGTAAGCTACCAGGGCGCGCCCATGTCTCTTCCGGTCTCAGCTTCCAGCGGCTACTTACTGCAAGATGTGGCCGTCGACTCGGCGGGAACGGTCTACATCCTCGACTCCGCCAACAACCAGGTCATCGTGGAAAATCAGGATTATCTGGGCCTAGCGGCGGCGGGAGGGGGGGCGCAAGGACCTCCGGGGTATCCCGGGAATGGGCTGCCGTCGGGCGTCATCACCTGCTCCAGCGGGATCACTCCTGCCGGATTGTTGAATCCCCAGGCTATGACCGTCACCGGAAGCGGCACCCTGTATATCGCGGACTATGGGAACAAACGGGTGGTGAGCGTCAACCTGACCACCGGTGCCTGTTCTGTTGTGGGCATGGGCCCAGGATCCACCGTCACGCTGAGCTCTCCGCAGGGCATCGCGGTCAGTGAATACGGCGACATCTTCATCTCCGACTCCACCGGGGGTCTGGGCGCGCACGGGCAGATTATCTGCATCCCGTCGACGACACATGGCGGGAGCGCTACGCCAGGGGTCGCCTACGTCATGATGGACCTAAGCACGACGATCGACGGCAACACCTGGGTCGGCGGCGTCTACCTCCCTCCCTATGTGGTCAACGGGGTATGGAATCCCGCCCACATTGCCTGGGACAACTACGACGACATCCTTTTTATCGCTGACTACGGCAACAGCAGAATTCTGGCCGCGAGCGAACAGTGGATCTCCGGCGGCGGCGGCCAACAGCCGTTTGAAATTGAGACCAGCGGCGCGTGGAACTGGCCTCAGCTTCCCACCGGCGCGAACTTGCAGCGTCCTTATGGCATCACCGTAGACAGCGTTGGAAACCTTTATTTCACCGACGTCAATTCGAACGGCGTCTATGAGCTTCCGCACAATGGAGTGCCAAACCCGCCCAGCACGAATTGGAACACGACCAACTACGCGTTAAACACGGGAAATCAAAGCTACAACGGCAGCCTATCGGACCCCAACAGCGTTTATGTTGACCAATGGGGAACGGTCTATGTCGTGGATACCGGAGTGGGGCCCGGTCCCACCACCGGACATGACCGGGTGATCGTCAACGTGTCCAAGGCGAACGGGTTGACCGGCATTGGGGCCGTCAACGCCGTCAACTTCTATCACCTGCCGCTGAACCTCAACAAGACAGAGTGGCAGCAGTTGGCGTTCGTGGTCTCCAACGGCGTGGACGTGGCAGCCGCAAGCGCCTTCACCGGGGGCGCGGAGTTCCTGGATTTCAACATCAGTGACAACAGTTCGCCCACCTGCACGTCGGGGTTTACGGGGAACGGGTCCAACTACTGCTACGTGTGGGTTTCGTTCAAGCCAACCGCGCCGGGTTTGCGCCGTGGTTCAGTGGTGCTGTTCGGCACCATCGGCCAGGAACTCGCCAATGTTCCGGTCTTTGGAGTCGGCAGCGCACCGCAGCTTGAGTTCTTCCCGACCGGCTACGGCGCAGCCATCTCCACGGGTACCGTGAACACCGTCGAGCCCATGCAGATCGCTCTGGATGGCAATAACAACATGTTTGTGGCCAATTACATCGGCGACGTGGTCGTAGTACCGCCGCAGGGCGGCACCGGCGAGGCCATCCCTTCCTCCAGCACCGGTTCAAGTCCCGTGCAGGTCGTCGGCGTGGCGGTGGATGGAGCAGGCAATGTCTTCCTCGCCGATCACCAGGGGAGCCGGATCTGGGTAGTCAAACCCCCGTATAACGCCAACGGTTATATGCCGCTCGTGATCGACGGCCTGGGCGCCAACCCGCTGAACGAGCCCATGGCGCTGAACTTCGATCCGGCGGGCAACCTGTATATCGCCGACTTTGGCAATAACCGGGTTGTGGAAGTCTCCGGCATCTACATCAACGGCACTTACCAGTTCGAAGGCCGGGGCACCGTGATCTCGACCAACGGCGTCTACATGGGACAGGGGTACAACTTCTGGAACACCACAACCAATCCCAACGGGCTGCGCAGCGTGACCGGCGTGGCGGTCGATCCGTTGATGAACGTCTACATCGCTGACTCGGTGGCCGGCAACATCGTTACCGCCCCGCAGAGTACAAACCAGATCGCTCCGGGATACCTGGTGGCCGGCAGGCTGAACTGGCCCTATTCCTCAAACGGTTTCTCGGGGGTTCAAGGCGTGTTCAAGTCGCCTCAGGGCGTAACCTCGGACGGCATGGGCAACCTCTACGTCGCCGACGCGGGCAATAGCCGCGTCGTGGCGGGGAACTTCCAAACCGAGTTCGGAAACCGCTGGACCGGCCAAGGTGTAACGGTGGCCAGCAACGTTGCGACTCCCGGACCGCTGGGCAACAACTTGTTTGGCGTTACCGTCGATCCGTGGGGCAATGTATTCGTCCCCGACTACGCCAACAACCGCATTGCGGCCTACTATCCCACTGTTGCGCCAACCCTGAACTTCGCGTCGACAAACGTCGGTTCCACAAGCTCCGACAGCCCGAAGACGGTGAAATTGTGGAACATCGGGAACGAGAGGCTGCTTATCCCGGGCCTGGCAGCCGCGATGAATCCGAGCATCTCGGCTAACTTCACCTATGGCCCAACCAGCACCTGTGCGCAGCTCGCAAGCGGCAGCAGCTCATCCGTTCTAGTGAATCCGGGATTTTACTGCACCATCATTGCCAGCTTCGTGCCGACAGTCGGGGGCAGCATTACCGGTAACATTACTGTGACCGATAACAACCTGTATCCCGCCGGTTACACGAGCAGCACGACGGTGAATACAATCCAGACGTTGAACCTGACGGGCAATGGCACAGGCGCGGATTTCGTTATAGCGGTGCCCAACCCGAATTCAGCAATAGTCGATCCGGGAGGCACGGCAACCTTTGTCCTGACATTCACCCCAGTGGGCAGCGCCACCTTCCTGGAAGCAATTACCTTCTCGGTTAGCGGCTACCCAACCGGATCAACCGTCAACCTGACGCCGGCTTCGATCGCCAAGGGCACGGCCGGTCCTGTCAACGTAACTCTTACTGTCACCCCTCCGTCCATTGTCGACCTGAAGTATCCGCAGTTGCCGGGAAGGAAGCTGGCTCCCCTCTGCCTGGCGATGCTGTTGCCGATCTTTGGCTTCCGCCGGGTGCGCCGCGCTTTGCGGCAGTATCCGATGGTTCTGCTCCTGCTGGTTGCGCTGGCCGGATTCGCCGGCTTGAGCGCCTGCTCGGGCAAACCTGGCGGTTACTTCGGTGCGTCAGGAGCCTATGACTACTCCGTCACGGTGACGGCAACAAATGCGGATGGCGTCAGCCACTCCACCAGCGTCACATTGGCGGTTAACTAGCCGGAGAAAGGAACAATCGTATGCGACGTTTCATCGTAATGTTGATTGCCTTTCTCGGTCTGGCCGTGCTGCCGAGTGCCGGAGCGGAAGCTGCCGGCACCGGCAGCGAAGCCGGCGTCTCGACGCGCGACAAAATCGAGATCGGCGTAACCTTCACGGATAAGTGGGCGAAGATCTCCAACACTACCGGCACACGCTTCGCCATGCCCGGCGGTGCGGTTGACGTCTTCTTCAGTCTCGGCAACAAGGTGAAACATCTTGGGATTGCCGCCGAGGTCCAGGGTGAAACCGCCACCACGGACGTTTGGCTTGGCGCCGGTCTCAGCCAGATCACCTTTGTCGCCGGCCCGCGGTACTACCTGTGGGAGGAGAGGCAGAAGGAGGGTTCTCGCCGCCGCAGCGCCAAGGTATATTGCGAGGCGCTGGTTGGGGGCATGCATGCCTTCAACAGTCTCTTCACCTCCGGAGGCAAGACCACCTCGAGCGCAAACAGCTTTGCGTTGCAGGCGGGCGGCGGCATGGATTTGCCTCTGCCCTTCGTCAATACGCACAAGGTTGGATTCCGCCTCGTCGAGGCGGACTTCATTCTAACCAAGTTGCCCAACACCCATAACGACACGCAGGGAGACTTCCGCGCTTCGACGGGTCTCACCTTTCACTTCTAACCGGCGCCTTCTGTAAGCGCGCCTGGAGATGGGGCTCCTCGTATGAGGGGCCCTTTTTTACGCCCAGACGAGCGAACGCGGGCGGCGAGTGGCGCGATTATTTCCCCAGGAAGGCAGCCAGGCGTTCCAGTCCGAGGCGGAGCTTGTTGAGATTGGCGGCATAACACCAGCGCAACCATCCTTCGCCTTCCGGACCAAAGGCCCTGCCGGGCGCCAGTCCGAGGCCGGCTTTTTCGACCAGCAGCTTGGCCAGCCGCAAAGAGTCTGTGTGCCCAGCCACCCGCAGGAAGGCGTACATGGCGCCGTCGGATTCGGGGACCTCGATGCCGGGCAGGGCGCGCAGTCCGTTGATGAGGAACTGTCTTGCCTCGATCAATTCCGCGCGCAGGCTGGCCACATGCGGTTCGCCGTCGCGCAGGGCGGTGGCGGCGGCGCGCTGCACGAACTCGGGGATGCAGGAGGTGTTGTACTCGATCAGCGGCGCCAGGTAACGGACCACGCCCGGCGGCACGACCATCCAGCCGGCGCGCCATCCGGTCATGCGCCACGACTTGGAGAAGCTGTTGACGCCGATCACCCGGTCGTCTTCATCGGCGAGCGTGAGGAAGGAGGGCGCCACGCTCAGCCCATCGCGATAGATCAGGCGCTCGTAAACGTCGTCGGCCACGATCCAGATTCCGTGGCGCCGGCAGTGCTCGAAGAGGATGAGTTGCTCCTCGCGGCTGATCGCCCAGCCGGTCGGATTGTTGGGCGAGCTAACATAGAGCGCGCGCGTGTTGGGGGTGAGCGCAGCCAGCAGCTTTTCCAGCGGCAATGACCAGCGTCCGTCGCGCACCTCCAGGGGAACGCAGATGGACTCGGCGCTCAGGATATGGGGCATCTGCACGAGGTTCGGCCACAGCGGTGTGATGAGCACGGCGCGGTCGCCCGGTTCGAGGATGAGCTGGCTGGCCAGCATCAGCGCCGAATCGCCGGACGAGGTCATGGCGATGCGATCGCTGCCGATCGATTTCTGGTGCAGGCCGGTCAGGTAATCCGAGACCTGCTGGCGCAGATAGGAGCGTCCCAGGTTTTCCGTATAAAAGGTTTCGCCCTTCTCGAGAGAGGCAATGGCGGCCTCGCGGATAAAGGCAGGCGTCGGTTGGTCGGATTCGCCGAACCAGAAAGGCAAGACATCTTCACGGCCCATGGCGGAGTTGGCTACTTCACGGATCAGCGACGCGGCCAGCGTCTGTATACGCGGACGCGGAACCGGCTCATGACGCCGAAGCAAAACATCTGTCTCTTTGCGCAAGGGATGACCTCTGGTAGATTTTCTAACATACTCGCCAGCTTGGCGGCGAGTGTTAACCGCTCACCTGATCAGCGGAAGCAGCGGAACTATGATGGACAGCGTCAGCGCGCTTCCCGCCGATGACAGCAAGAGCACGGAGGCGGCTTCCCGTGTTCTGGCCTGGTACGCAACTGCAAATAAGATCCCAAAGAATCCGCTGGGACAGGCCATCAGCAGGACCGCGTCACGCACGACCGGCGTAGGCAAGCCCATCAGGTGAGAGGCGATCACGAATGCCAGCAGGGGCTGAATCGCCAGCTTCAACAGCGTCCCGCCAAAAACGTTGAGATCAAGATGAATGGACTCGCGGGAAAGAACGACCCCGGTGACAAACAGCGAGACGCCGGCTACGGTTTCCGCGTAGAAACCCAGCGAGCGGACCCAAACGGCCGGCAACGAGTAACCGGCAAGCGAAAAGCAAAGCCCCAACGCCGGGGCGAGCACGATTGCCTTCTTCAGACATCGCGAAAAGCCGGCAAGATAGCGGCGCAGAATGCTGGCAGGCGCCGCATGTGAGTTTCCGGACTCCAAAAGCAGCAACGTCAAGGGCACGATCACCAGGTTTCCGCAAAGAACCGCAACCGCCACCGGCATGGTGCTCTGCGGGCCGTAGAGGCCGATATATAAAGGGAACCCGACCCCCACCCAGTTGGGAGCAGATACAGCCAACAACAGCGCCGAGCTGTCGGCAGGCGAAAACTTGAACAGCTTTACCTCGACAAGCAGGCCGCCGAAGAACAAGGCAACCATGGAGAGCGTAATAACCAGAAAAAGCCTGCCGTGCAAAGCCAGTATCTGCCGGGGAGTTTGAGCCGCGGCCAGGAACAGGGCCGCCGGAACCGCGTAGCTGAGCAAGAAGGTGTTTAGGCCGGTCACATTCTCGTAAGGGACAATGCCGCGCCGCCCGGCAAAGTAACCCAGAGTAAGCCCGAAAAAAACCGGAACCAGCGCAATGGCCGTCATCCCTGCCATGAAATCTCCCAGGCTGCATCCCTGCGCCGGGCTTGTCTAGGGTAATTACCCGAAGCAGCATTGATGCCAGCTTTTTGGCACAGCCGGGAGGATGCGCGGCCGGGCCTGCAATGCACGCTGCCAGTTTACCTGACTGCGGCGCGGCGAGGTACTTCTGCAAAGAGGGTTGAGCTGCTATATTGTCGGGCACGGCATTGCGACCGTACCTCCGTCCCGGCAAACGCAACCAAGAGGTTTGCCGGGAGGCCCGAAACCAAAAGCAATATCACCCAATTTCAATTGCAGGACAGTACGGGAGTCCACCCCAGAGCAAAACAAATTCAACCTTTGCCGTGGACCCCGGGGAAGAGAAAGGAGAGGAAACCGATGAGCTACCGTGAGGTCAGCGAGATACGCGACGGCATGCGAATTGATTGGGATGTGCCGATAAAGATGGACGACGGACTGGTTCTCCGGGCCGATGTCTATCGGCCCATCGTCAACGGAAAATATCCGGCCATTGTGAGTTATGGCCCATACGCCAAGTGGCTGCACTTTGAGGATGGCTACGTAACGGCCTGGCGGCGAATGGCCGAAACCCATCCGGACGTGGTGACCGGATCGACCAACAAGTACCAGAACTGGGAGGTCGTGGATCCGGAGAAATGGGTTTCCCATGGTTACGCGGTCGTCCGCGTCGACAGCCGGGGCTGTGGCCGCTCGCCAGGCTACATCCAGCTATGGTCCCCGCGGGAGACGCGGGACTTCGCCGCCTGCATCGAGTGGACCGGCGAGCAGAAATGGTCCAACGGCAAGGTGGGCCTCAACGGCATTTCCTATTACGCCATGAACCAATGGCAGGTTGCCTGCTTGAAACCCAAGTGCCTCTCGGCCATCTGTGTTTGGGAGGGCGCGGCCGATTTCTATCGCGACGCCAGCCATCATGGAGGCATACTCTGCACCTTCTTTCAAAACTGGTATGACATGCAGGTAACGACGGTGCAGCACGGTCTTGGAACCCGCGGCAATCGCAGCCGCCTGACCGGCGACTGGAGTACCGGACCCGAGACTTTGAAGCCGGAAGAGCTGGGCGCGAACCGGTCCGATTTCGGCAAGCAGACCTACGAGCACGCGCTCGACGACGAGTTTTGGAAAGCCATGTCCCCCGACTGGTCAAAGGTACAGGTTCCGCTTCTCTCGGCGGCCAACTGGGGCGGGCAAGGCATCCATCCGCGCGGCAATTTCGAAGGCTTTGTCCGCGCGGCCTCCAAACAGAAGTGGCTGGAGGCGCACGGAATCGAGCACTGGACGCACTTCTACACCGACTACGGGCGCAACATCCAAAAGCGCTTCTTCGACTATTTTCTCAAGGGAGAAAAGAACGGCTGGGACAAGGAGCCCAAGGTCCGCCTGCAGGTCCGCCACATCGACAGCTTCAAGGAACGCTTCGAGGAAGCATGGCCGATTCCGCGGACCCAGTGGACCAAGTTTTACCTGGATTCCAAGTATCAGCTTTCGCGCGCGCGAGACCAGTCCGGCGGCCGGCTTGATTTCGAGGCGCTCGGCGATGGTTTGACCTTCATAACCGCGCCCCTGGAGAAGGAAACGGAAATAACCGGCCCGATCGCCGCCAAGCTCCAGGTCTCTTCATCCACGCAGGATGCGGACCTGTTTCTGGTGCTTCGCGTTTTCACGCCTGACTTCAAGGAGATTGTCTTCCAGGGAGCGCTCGATCCGCACACGCCTATAGGGCAGGGTTGGTTGCGCGCCTCGCATCGCAAACTGGATAAGGCCCTGAGCTTGCCCTGCCGGCCTTATCATACTCACGATGAAAAGCAGCCGCTGGTCAGCGGCAAGGTCTATGAGCTTGACATCGAAATCCTGCCGACTTGTATTGTCGTTCCCAAAGGACACCGGATCGCGCTGAGCGTGCGCGGCCGCGACTACATCTACCCCGGCGGCAGCGGAGGCCGGCTGTCCAATATGAAGAACGAGTTCCTGGGCAATGGACCATTCCTCCATGACGATCCCAGGGACCGGCCACTCTCTATCTATGGGGGAACGACCTCGATCCATTTCGACAAGAATAAGGAGAATTACGTTCTTCTCCCCATCATTCCATAAGACGTAAACGATCTCAGGAAGGTCGCCTCAGGTGAGCGTCAGCAAGTAGTGGCGCTCACCTGCTCAATACGCCGGCATCGGCCGGCAAACACCGGCAACAAAGGAGCATGCAATGAAGCTGCTGCGCTATGGCCCGGCTGGCCAGGAACGGCCGGGCTTGCTGGACTCACAAGGAAAAATTCGCGACCTCTCTGTCCTGATCGGTGAACTCAGTTCTGAGCGGTTGTCGCCGGCAGGCCTGAGAGCGCTGGCTGCGCTCAATGTGGAAAAGCTGCCGCTGGTGGAAGGGTCCCCGCGGCTGGGGATTCCCTATCGCGGGATGGGGAAATTTCTCGCCATCGGCTTGAACTACAGCGACCACGCCAAGGAGACGAACCAGGCGATCCCCTCCGAGCCCGTAGTCTTTATCAAGGCGAACAGTTGCCTGAATGGGCCGTACGACGACATTGTCCTCCCCAAGGATTCCAAGAAGGCGGACTGGAAGGTCGAATTGGGGGTGGTGATCGGCAGCAAAGCGCAGTGCGTGAGCGAGCAGGAGGCGCTCAATTACGTGGCCGGCTATTGCCTGGTGAACGACGTTTCGGAGCGCGCATTTCAGATCGAGCGCGGAGGCACCATCGACAAGGGCAAAGGCTGCGATACCTTCGGCCCGGTCGGACCGTGGCTGGTCACCGCCGACGAGGTGGGCGACCCGCAGGCGCTGGACATGTGGCTGGACGTGAACGGCAAACGCATGCAGACGGGAAACACGCGAACCATGATCTTTGGAGTGGCCAGGCTGGTCAGCTACATCAGCCATTTCATGAGCCTTAACCCGGGCGACCTGATCACCACCGGCACTCCGCCGGGCGTGGGCTTTGCCAGGAAGCCGCCGATTTTCCTGCAGCCGGGCGACCTCATTCACGCCGGCATAAACAAGCTGGGCGAGCAGCGGCAGAAAGTGGTTTCCTGGCCGGGGTAACAATTGTTGCCGGTTACCCGGCGCAACTCGGCGGATGCGGGGCGGCCTTCCCTCTTGGGCGTCCCCCTGCCACGCGATTCCAGAGCAAAACCAGAATAGGTGTATGCCATCTTTGAAGGGGCGCGGCTTCGCGGGGTCCCCAGCAAGCCTGCATTTGGCTTGCTGGGGTGCCTTGAGCCGCGCCGAACAAATGCCACACAGTCCCGGCCTTTAGGCCCTGAGGGAACCGCCCTCAGCTGCTAAACAGGCCGCGGAAAAATCTCTGCGAGAGGCAAGAATCAACTCCCTCGCGGGCTAAAGCCCGCTCGGGATTTTCATAATAAGGGGCCCCTCACGGCGCGGCTAAACAGGCTGCTGAAAAAGTCTCTGTATCCACCAAATGCAGATCTCTCGCGGGCTGAAGCCCGCTCGGGATATTGAAAATAAAGGGCCGTTACGGCGCGGCTGAAGCCGCGCCCTTTCAAAAATGATGGAGCATTCGAGTTTTTCCGCAGCCTGTAAAGCCGCGCCCCTTCAAAACAACCGCCGGCTGACGTTTTCCGCCACCTTTACAGCCGGATTCGTAACCGCTCCGGGTTTCGTCTCAAAGTGGCAATTTCGTCCTAATTTTTTTTAAAATTTTCACGGCGGATTCGGCTCAGGGTTCACATTGAGTCTCTGGCCTGCCGGTCAAGCAACGCGTTTTCAAATGCATGAGTGATTTGTTCGAGCGTTGCACCATTCTTTGTCATTCACTGATCAGGTACTTTACAAAGATGGAGATCATTCGTAGGATTTGTTCCTACGTCTGTAACGCGGCTTTAACATTTCGTTTTTCATGTCGAGTTTTTGCTCGCGGCCTGAGACCAGATGCTGAGGCCTTGGGTTGCGCCTGTCGGGCATCATGTAAGGTGGGGCGGCCGGACTGACGATCATGAAGATCAAGAAAACGATTCTCTGCGTTGATGATCACGAACAATCGCTGTCCATCCGCAAGCTGATGCTTGAGACCCGGGGCTACCGGGTTATCACCTGCACGAGCGGCGAGGCGGCGGTGGAGACCTTTGCCCGTGGCGGAGTCGATCTGGTGCTGACCGACCTGATGATGCCCGGCATGAATGGCAACGAGCTGGTCAGACACATCAAGCAACTCTCGCCGGAGACGCCCGTCATCCTCTTTTCCGGCAAGGTCAAAATCTACGACCAGGACACGCAAGCCGACGTGTTCCTGCCCAAGGGCATGTATGCCCCCGCCGAACTGCTGGAGCGAATCCGCCTGCTGCTGGTGCGCAAGCGCGGACCCAAGCGGGTTACGCGTGTAGCCGCCGAGGCGGCCGCTGGACGCGCCACCGGATAACGCCGGCACTATGCTCTCTCTTTCCCACATTTGCCAAAAGCGGCAAATGTGGGGCACGCCAGCATTCCACGAGTTGCTCCACTAAACCCCTGTCAACCTCACCTCCGGAAGCCGCCCGCCGTGTAGAATCAAAGATTCATGCCTGCCATCATCGAAGTCGAAAACGTTCATAAGACCTTCCGCATCGGCAAGGTCGAAGTACCGGCGGTTCGAGGCGTCTCCATGAGCGTGGAACGGGGAGAGTTTGTCAGCCTGGTGGGTCCCTCCGGCAGCGGCAAGTCCACGCTGTTCTACCTTCTGGGCGGGCTGACGCAGGCCGATTCGGGGCGCATCGTGGTGGATGGGGCCGACTTTTCCCGGCTTTCAGATGGCGAGCGCACGCGGCTGCGAAGAACCAAGATCGGTTTCGTCTTCCAGAAGTTCAACCTGCTGCCCACGCTCGATGCCCGCAACAATATCGAGATTGCGCGCGAGATCGCCGGCAGCACGGCGCCGGATCGGGACTACTTCGAGCACGTCACCTCCCTGCTCGGCATCGGACAGCGCTTGCGTCACCGGCCATCGGAATTGAGTGGCGGCGAGCAGCAACGCGTCGCCTTGGCGCGGGCGCTGATCAACAAGCCCGCCATCGTGCTGGCCGACGAACCCACCGGCAACCTGGATACCCAAAGCTCCGAGGCCGTGCTCTCCATGCTTCGCCGCTCCAACCAGGACCTGGGGCAAACGGTGCTGATGATCACCCACAACCCGGCGGCGGCCGCCTACGGCGATCGCATCCTGCACATGCGCGACGGGCAATTGGTGGACGCTGCCCTGGACCCGCAATGGAGCCCGGTGACAATGCGGCGCTAGAGCAGTTTTACGGTTGGCATATTCGCTCTGCGGACCGGGGTTGACACTCGCCTTCGCCGGGCGAGAGCATACATCAACCAGGGAAGTGCTCTGGAATTTTAGGCAGAACCTGATGCTGCCGGGCGGCTGCGCGGAGATGGTGGAGCGGCTCCAAGTCCCATTCGAGGTGCTCAGTGATGCGGAGTTCCGTTTCTGCGAGGCGCTACGCCTGCCGACCTTCGAGGTGCAGGACATGCGGCTGGTAAAAAGGCTGACGCTGGTCATCCGGGACGGCGTCATCGAGACCGTCTTCTATCCCGTATTTCCGCCGAACCAAAGCGCAGCACAGGTCATCAATAGGCTGAAGTTGAATCCGGCAGCGTAAGGCTTGGTAGTTTTGTACTGTCAGAAGATCAGGAGGCATTCGTGGCAAATGCAAGAGTTGTGCGATTTCATAAGCTGGGCGGGCCAGAGGTGCTCCAGATTGACGAACTCCCATTGCCAGTGCCGGGTAAAGGAGAAGTTCGGCTTAAGGTTCAAGCCATTGGGCTGAATAGGGCTGAAGTGATGTTCCGAAGGGGACAGTATCTGGAGCAGCCGCGACTCCCAGCTAAGAACGGCTATGAAGCTTCGGGCGTAGTAGATGCGGTTGGCCAGGACGTAGACAAAAGCTGGCTCGGGCGCAAGGTGAGCACCATTCCTGCCTTTAGCCTGAATCAATACGGAGTATACGGCGACACGGCTACTGTTCCCCTTCATGCAATTGCGCCATATCCCGAGAAGCTGACGCCCGCGGAGGCGACTTCAATCTGGATGCAGTATTTGACGGCGTACGGTGCACTGATTCTCCACGGTCGCATCAAGCGGGGAGATTTTGCGGTTCTCACCGCCGCGAGCAGCAGCGTTGGGATTGCCGCCATTGAAATCGTCAAGGCCGAGGGCGCTACCAGCATCGCAACGACACGGACCTCCAAGAAGAAAACTGAGTTGCTGGCTGTTGGAGCCGACCATGTGATCGCCACCCAGGAAGAGAATCTAGTCGCCCGTGTAATAGAGATCACTGGCGGCAAAGGTGCAAGAATCATCTTCGACCCGATTGCTGGCAAGGGTGTAGAGATGTTGGCGCAAGCGGCTGCATCTGGCGGGACAATTTTTGAGTACGGTGCGCTCTCACTGGAACCAACCCCATTCCCATTGTTTGTGGCTCTCGGTAAAGGTCTTTCAGTACGCGGCTATACCCTGATGGAAGTGACTAGTTCGCCCGAGCTTCTGAAGTCTGCCGTGAAATACGTTTATGATCATTTGGAATCGGGCAGTTTCAAGCCTCGGATCGACAGAACATTCCCATTTGAGCAGATTGCGGAAGCACACCGCTACATGGAATCTAATCAGCAGATTGGCAAGATCGTAGTAACGGTGTAATGTACAAAACTACTGAACTCTCCGTCAACTAATTGCCCCTACCCTGGCCTGTTATAGGGATAACCTTCTCCACCCCGCTATTTCTTACGCCGTACATCTGGTTGTGTATATTGATGACAACCATCGCATTGTTCGGCACGATCTCCAGCCGCTCCCCCAAATGAAGCCTCCTCTCACGACCACGGTATGAAATGATAGTCGTCTCGTTGCTCATACGTCCCAAGAAAAGATCAGGATGTCCCCGTACAATACCGTAGCCCGGAGCTTCACGAGCGCCAGTTCGATCCGCGCCAAACGTTTTTGCTCCGCAATCAAGTACGGCACGATCTGTGTGGGCACTCATTACCGTTGCCAGAATAGTAAGAGCGCACCTACTTTCAGAGAGACCGAAACTCCTGGAGTAATTCATGTCGCCGACGACACAACTGCCGGGGTGAATCTCTGTTATTTCCCGAAATTTCCCTTCCATCAACAGGCGGCAGGTAGAGCGGAAGGTTGGGGAAGAGCCGACAGAAACATGTGCCACGTCGATGCCTTCTTTCCTCAACATCCGAGCGGTTTCTGCCATCATCGACGCCGCTTCACAGGCTTTCCTGTCTACGCCACCTTGTGTTGGCTCCGCCCCCGTCTCATGTGCATAAATACCTAAAACCCGAATGCCAGGAAGGCGGCAAAGCTGTTTGGCCAGTTCAAGCGCAGGCTGTCCGGGAAGAACGCCGAAGCGATTGCCTCCAATATTAATCTTTACCAGTGCAGGAATTTCCCGTCCGAGTTCCTGAGCAATGGGCGAGAAACATTGTGCCTGCTCAACCATGTCAACAACCAAGGTGAGCCTTAATGCTGGCTTGTGGAGGAGTCGCTTGAGTACAGCAAGCTTGTGGTCACCGTAAACAGGATGGGCTACGATTATGTCGTTAAATCCCTCTTCCACCATGGCCTCTGCCTGTTCGAGGGTGCCCACCTCTATGCCGATTGCCCCTGCTTCGGTCTGCAACTTCGCCAGCAAAGCGCTCTCATGAATCTTAATATGGGGTCTGAGCTTAAGGCCTGCCCTGGCCGCAAGCTCGGACATTTCCCGGATGTTACCTTCCAGCAAGTCCAGGTTTAGCAGCAGACAGGGCGTATCTAAGGAAGGAAAAAGAATATTTTGGCTATCCATAGTGATTGATCCTCTGACGTGTTTTGCAGGCTTCGACTCCGTTGGGACCGGAGTCGTGATGGCGGCCCAATGCCAATTCGCTCTAAAAGCCAGCTTCCTGAATCTCTATACTGTTGCGGCTACGCCCAATTCCTTTTGGCGTTCCGCTCTTCTTTTCTCCAACCTATCGAGCATGAGAGTCGCCGATAGATTACCGACGCAACACATACTGGTCGTTCCCATATCGAAAAGCCTATAAAACGCTGCAATCAACACAACTATTTCAAGTGGCATCCCAAAAGCAGCAGAAGAGACCATTAGCCTTACTATCCCACCACCAGGAATTGCCCCTGAACATCCAGCCACTAACGTGCAGACCAGAACGACTCTAATTAGTTCCAGAAATCCAAAGTGGACGCCAATGGCTTGCGCTGAAAATAGGATGACGGCAGCCGACAAGATCGAGCCGCCCTCTTGATTAAACTGAACGCCAAAAGGAATGCTAAAGCTCGATACTTTGTTGGATACGTTGAACTCTTTATCACAGACATTAAGATTCACCGGGATAACTGCTGCGCTACTGCACATGCTTATGGCTGCGACCCACGTGCTGGAAGATTTTTTCATGAATTTCAATGGAGAAATCTTAGTAATCGCCCAAAGCAGCCCGAGATAAAATACAAGTACCTGAATCAGGCAGCTCAGGTAGAACGCCGCCAGCAATTTCGCCATTGAGATAAACGTCACCAAGCCCCTCTCCGCTAATACGGATGCCATAAGGCAGAACACGCCCACGGGGGCGAATTTCATGATCAGTTGCACGAGAGACATGAATAAATCAGCCATACTGTCGAACCACGGCTTTACTGCGCTCCTGCGCGGCTCTGGCAGGTAGACGACAGCAATACCCAGCAATATCGCAACGATCAGTACCTGCATTGTGTCGCCCCTCGCGAAGGAGGAAAACATATTGGAAGAGAAGAGCGATACCATGTAATCGCTGAAGCCTGAGACCTTAGCAACGTCTATGGCTTTGGTCGCCTTCGCAAAATGAAATCCGATGCCCGGCTGGAGCGCCAGAGTAACTATCGTTCCTACCGCTGCGGCAATGGCAACCAGACAGGTGTAGAAGATGAAGGTCTTCAGCCCAATCCGCCCTAGAGTCTTAGGGCTGTCCATGCTGGAGATGCCTTTT
The DNA here is from genome assembly GCA_049519515.1 of Candidatus Korobacteraceae bacterium. Classification (GTDB taxonomy): domain Bacteria; phylum Acidobacteriota; class Terriglobia; order Terriglobales; family Acidobacteriaceae; genus CAWBRT01. The sequence continues at coordinate 889 of JBEKQR010000031.1, read as the reverse complement.
ACCACCACGAATATCAGCATGGGGACTATAACCATCTTCATGAGGTTGAGCCATATATCCCCGATGAACTGTATTTTCTGCATCGGTGGTCCGATGGCAATCCCCAAAATTGAGCCGACTATCATTGCAATCGCCATCTGGGTAGGTAGCTGTATTTTCCGTAAAGACGCCATGCTCAAATCCCCTCTGAACGTAATATCAGCATTTCGGCTGGAATGAAAAAGTATCGGTTCTACTTTGGAAAATGCAGCATACGTCCAAAGGCGAAGAATTTCTACAATTGTAAATCCTTTAATGTCATGTGCTTGCAGGCTGGCACTAAGGAGCATCGTTGTCAGCGCCGTGTACCCACGAGGATGCAGCACAGCGTTTGAATCATCTCGCGAGCAGGTCACCTAACTTGGCATTGAATTCGATTCGCACGGAATATTCAATCGAGGAATCTCACGACGGTTGGTGGGGCCACTGGAATGTAACTTTGCTATGCTCCGAATCGCAATGAGTTAGGACTTCTACCGATTAAATCGAACTCAATCGTAGGATTTCCAGCAGTCTGACCAGCGCCAACGTGTCCTGACCGCAGTAATCCAACAACGCCTTTCGTTTCTGTTGGCGCTCGGCTTCAGTGAGCCCGCCGCTCACCAATGACTGCCATACCAGCCCGGCAGCCTGCCCGTCCGCCACCGCCATGCCCTCCGGACGCTCATGGACCGTCGAAAAATCCCAAATTCGCAAACTAAAGAGTTTTCCGAATATGGCTCCCCAGTACAGAGGAGCTATTATGGAAAACCTGCAAGACCAGATTCACGAACTGATAGCCGAACGCAACAAGAAGATCGCGGACGACATCCGCCAGAACCCAAGCACCCCCTATCCCATCATCGCAAAG
>JBEKQR010000030.1:0-17842 GCA_049519515.1 Candidatus Korobacteraceae bacterium | reverse complement strand
GCCGAGGGAGTGATCAGCTCGCTCGACGATCTGAAACGGCCGTTCGTCACCGTCATCAACTCCTATTCGAACCAGATCCCCGGACACGCGCACCTGGACAAGATCGGGGCCATCGTTCGCGACGAACTCAAGGCCCTGGGTTTCAACGTCTGGTACTGCAACGTGGGCGCCGCCGTCTGCGACGGCATCGCCATGGGGCATTTCGGCATGAAGTACTCGCTGGCCTCGCGCGAGCTGATCGCCGACCAGATCGAGACCATCATCGGCGCGCATCCCTGCGACGCCTGGATCGGCATCGCCAATTGCGACAAGATCGTTCCCGCCATGTACAACGCCATGGCGCGCATCAATATTCCCGCCGTCTACCTGAGCGGCGGGCCGATGCTGGCCGGCCCCGGCAACACCGACCTGATCACCGTCTTTGAAGCCGTCGGCAAGCACTCGGTAGGCAAGATGACCGACGCCGAGCTGCGCCTACTGGCCGAGACCGCCTGCCCCGGCTGCGGAAGCTGCGCCGGCATGTTTACCGCCAATTCGATGAACTGCCTGGGCGAAGCGCTCGGACTGGCGCTGCCCGGCAACGGAACCATTCCCGCCGAGCGCTGGACGGACGATACCTGCCGCAAGACCGAGCCCAATCCCGAGCGCCTGGAACTCACCCGCCAGGCGGCGCACGCGCTCAAGCGCTGCCTGGAGAAAAATGTCCGGCCGCTCGACATCATCACCGAGCAGGCGATCGTCAACGCCTTCATCCTCGACGTAGCCATGGGCGGCTCGACCAACACCATTTTGCACGGGCTTGCCCTGGCGCACGCGGCCGGCATTCCATTCGACCTCAACCGGCTGAATGAGATCTCCGCCGCCACGCCGCACATCTGCAAGATTTCGCCCAGCCGTCCCGAGGTGCACGTCGAGCACGTCCACCAGCACGGCGGAATTCCCGCCATCCTCAAGGAGATTAATCGCCATGGAGTGCGGGGCCTGAACCTTGACGTTCCCACGGTAGCCGGCAAGCTCTCCGACGCGGTAGCCTGCGCCCCTGATCCTGATGGCGATGTCATCCGTCCGGTTTCGAAGGCTTTCAGCCAGAGCGGCGGACTCGCCATCCTGTTCGGTAACCTCGCGCCCAAGGGCGCCGTGGTGAAGGTGGCCGGCGTCGATGCCGACATGATGGAGTACGAAGGCACGGCTCGCATCTTCGAGTCGCAGGAGGAGGCGCTCGACGGCATTCTCCACGGCCAGGTGAAGGATGAAGACGTGGTGGTAGTTCGCTATGAGGGGCCGCGCGGCGGCCCGGGCATGCAGGAGATGCTCTCGCCCACGGCGGCCATCGTCGGCGCCGGCATCCGTTGCGCGCTGATCACTGACGGACGTTTCTCGGGCGGATCGCGCGGCCTCTGCGTCGGCCACATCTCGCCGGAAGCGGCAGCCGGCGGGCCGATCGCGGCCATTCGTCCGGGCGACCGCATCTACATCAACGCCCGCACCCGCCGCCTGGAGCTGAAAGTGAGCGACGCCGAAATCCAGAAACGGCTGGCCGCGTTGCCTCCCTTCCAGCCAAAGGTTAAGCGGGGATGGCTGGCGCGCTACGCCCAGCACGTCACCAGCGCTGATACCGGCGCGGCATTTGAAATCTAAGCGCGCTTCGGGTGCCCCACCCTACGCCGCTGTTGCGTAGGGTGGGCTATCCTTTATCCGAACACAGCATTCTCGCTTTTAGGACAAACTACCCCACCCTGGCAAAAGAAGCTAGGGTGGGGCACCCCAGAATTTTCTGATGTTCGAATAATCTCGAAACTTGAAACCGGAAACTTGCAGCTAATACGGCGAGAAGCTCAGCGTCTTGCTCTCCTTCTCCACCCAGATGTGCGCTTTTTCCGGGCGCTGATTCACCGTGACTACCACCACCACGCCGCTGGCGCCGCCCTTGACCGGAGGCTCCGCCGTGCCCTCGATGTGGTAGCTCTTAATGACGCCATACTCGCCCTGCGGTCCCCAGTCCTGATAAAAGGCGGAAAACGGGTAACGCGCATACTGCTGAGCGTGCTGCTTCCATTCGGGATCGTGCAGCCAGACCGCGTAAGCCTGCTCGTAGTTCTGGGCCTGCAGGGCGGCGAAGAAGCGGTCTACCCGCCGCTCCTCGGGCCAATACCGCAGGAACCAGGCGAGGGCGGCAATAATCAGCAGCAATACGACGCCGCCGATCAGGCGCAGGCGCTTGCGGCGCTCGCGCGCCGGGTCATAGGGTTGGTAATCGAACAGGGTCGTCGGCATGGCGATTTCAAAGTTGCCGCTGTTTCACTATACAACGGGATACAGGGCAAGCGCCGCGATTGTAAATCGGAGGATGGCGCCGGTTGTTAGCAGCGCCGCCGCCCCCGGCGGCGGGTCCCTGTGTGCGCGCTAAAAGCCCGCCGGCGAGCACGCCGGCGCTACGGCCTCAGCACGTGCCCCACATCCGCCGTTGTCAGCAGATGTGGGAAATCGCGCCCGCGGTGCCAGAGTCACAGCGTGCGCTTGAACAGCACCGTGGCAACCAGCAGCATCGATACGCCGAAGACCGCGAGATAGAGCGCGTCCGGCAGGATGGCCAGCAATCCCGCCTCTTTCAGCAGCACGTCCTTGAAGCCGTGCACCGCGTAGGTAAAAGGATCGACGCGGGCGACCGCCTGCAGCCATCCCGGGAAAGCATTGATCGGGTAGATGCTGCCGCTGGGAAAAAACAGCAGCGTGTTCAGGATGCCGAACATGGCGCGCGGCACCAGCGGATCTTCCACCCGCACCATCATCAGGAACATCATGGCGTTGAACGCCACCGAGGTGCAGACGATCAGCAACAGCAGTTGCGCCACGCTCCAGGGATCGAAGACCGTGCCCACTCCGGCCAGCAGCGCGCCGATGGCGGTAATCACCACCCCGGACAGGATCGCCTTGATCGAACCCGCCAGGTTCAGCCCCAGAACCAGCTCCAGCTTGGTGATGGGCGTGACCAGAAAACCCTCGTGCACGCCGCGTGCCTTGTCGTCGATGTAGAGCATGCCGCCGCCGATCATCACCGAAACGAACATCGCCAGGGTAATCGAGCCCGGCAGCAGGAATTTCATGTACTCGATATACGGGTAGAGCTCGACGATCTCCAGCGCGATCTGCTGCGGAATGCGCGGCGGCACCGTGGGCTGGTTGAGCGCGTCGGTCAGCTCCTGCATCTTCTGTTCCAGGCTGGTGCTCATGAACTGGTCGGAGTTGTCCACCACCAGCCCCAGCCGCGGATGATTTTGCTGGTAGAACTTGCTGGAGAACTGCGCCGGAATGATGACCGCGCCGTCCAGCCTGCCGGTGCGCACGTCCTCCTGCGCCCGTTTTTCGTCTTCATAGTAGATGGGCTTGAAAGTCCGCACATTGGCGGCGATGGAGTCGAAGGCCTCGCGGATGCGCAGCGCCTGCGTGCCGCGATCCTGATCGACCACGCCCATGCGCGCGTCGCGAATCTTGCCGCCGAAGGCATTGCCCAGCACCACCAGTTGCACCAGCGGAAATACCATGGAAGCCAGCATCAGCGCCGGCGAACGGAAGAATTTGCGCAGTTCGCGCTCCACGATGGCCAAAGTTCGATTCATGGCCGCACCCCCGGCCGGTCCGGCATGACGAAGCCGTAGGCCTTGACCTGTTCATCGCGCAGTTGCCGCCCGGTGTAGTGGACGAAAACGTCGTCCAGCGTGGTGTTTTGCACGCTCAGCGACCGCACCTCAACCCCGGCCTCGGCCGCCATCGCCACCAGGTGGGTGGTGGTGTTGGAGCCGTTATTGGAGAGCACGCGGTACATGCCCGCGCTGAGCGACTGCACGCTGGTGACCTGCGGCAGCGTGCGCAACCGCTCTTCCCAGTTCTCCGGGGCCTTGGCGAAGTGGGCTTCGATGACGTGCGCCCCGGGAACGCTCTCCTTGAGGGCCAGCGGGGAATTGAGCGCCACCAGCTTGCCGTGATCGACGATGGCGATGCGGTCGCACAGCCGGTCGGCTTCGTCCATGTAATGCGTAGTGATCAGCATGGTGAGTTGCCGCTCGCCTTTCAGCTTGTTCAGCATCTCCCAGACGGCCACGCGCGAGACCGGGTCCAGGCCCGTCGTCGGCTCGTCCAGGAAAAAGATCTTCGGACTGTGCACCAGGCCGCGGGCAATCTCCAGGCGGCGGCGCATGCCGCCGGAAAGCGTCTTGGTCTGCGCCCCGCGCCATTTAGTGAGGTCCACCGCCTCCAGCAGCTCGTCCACGCTGGCTTTGCGCTTGGCCGACGGAACGCCGTACAACTTGGCGTAGATGTTCAGGTTCTCCTCCACCGTCAGGTCGATGTCGCTGGTCATGGCCTGGGGAATCACACCCATCGAGCGGCGCGCCGCATCGGGATCGGTCTCCACGTCGAAGCCGTTGATGAAAGCCTTGCCGGAGGTGATCGGAATCAGCGTGGTCATCATGCGAATCAGCGTGCTTTTGCCGGCGCCGTTAGGACCGAGCAGGCCGAAAATCTCGCCGTCCTTGACGCTGAACGAAACCCCGTCAACCGCCGTGAACTCGCCATATTTCTTGGTGATGTTCTCCACCACGATGGCGTCTTCGCGCTTGCGCTGGTCCTGTCCGTGCGAGCTCCGCTTGAAGATTGACGTCATTGGACTCCTCTAGGGATAGACTTAAGTAGCGCCGGTCTCCAGACCGGGGTCCCCAGCAAGCCTGTTTTTTGCTTGCTGGGGTGGGAGACCGGCTGTCCGGGGGGCGTCCACACCCGCCGTATCGGCAGGTGGTGCGTACGAGACGTCCGCACCTACAGCCGGCCTGGAGGCCAGCGCTACCTTCGTCCTAACCCTGACCCCTACTCCCTGATCTTGTTTTTCGGCAGCAGCACCTCGGCGGTCATGCCGGGGACGTACTGCATGCCCGGATTGTCGATCAGCAGTTTGATTTGTACTGTCTTGATGTCGCGCTTGCGCCGGCTAACGTCGCGCTGGGTGGCGAAATCGCCCTCGGCCGCCTTGGCTATCACCTTGCCCGGCAGGCGCGCGCCGCTGGGCATGCGCACGGTGAGCGTGTCGTTGAGCTTGATGGCGTCGGCATAGGTTTCCGGCACGGCGGCATAGACCCAGGTCTGCGTCAGGTCGACGACGGTTGCAATCGGCGTGCCCACATTCACCACTTCACCCTGGCGGGCAGCCAGTACGTTCACCATGCCGCTGATCGGGGCAAAGATTTTCGTGTATCCCAGTTGCACATCGGCCTGCGCCAGTTGCGCCTGCGCATTGGCGGCCTGCTGGCGCGTGTCGGCTACCGTCTTGACCGCCGCCTCTCCCTGGTTGGTGCGGGCGATGGCCGCTTCCAGGGCTGCTTCGGCGGCGCCTGCCTGGTCGCTGGCGGTTTGTACCTGCGCCTGCTGCGCTCGCAAGGAATTGACGGCGCGGTCGCGGTCCTGCTGCGACATTACTCCCTGGTCGGCCAGGGCCACGGTCCTACGGGTATCCGCCTCCTGCAGATCGCGGTTGGCGATGGCCGCCTTCAGCGACGACTGCGCGGCGCGCAGCGTAGCCCGCGCGTTGGCCACCTGGTTGACGGTGTCGCCCTGAGTGCTGGCTGCCGTGGCACTGGTGGCCGCCACTCTAGTGCGCAAGCTTGCCAGCGTGGCCTGAGCCGCGCGGCGTTGCGCTTCGAACTCGGCGCTGTCGATGGTGGCCACCAGCTCGCCCACTTTCACGTTCTGGCCTTCCAGCACGCTCAAAGTGTCGAGCCGCCCCACAACCTTGGAGCTGACGATCACCTGGTTGGCGTCCACCGTGCCGATCAACACCAGGTCCGTGCTGCGGTCGGTGGAAACCAGGTAGTAGGTCAGCGCAACGGCGAACAGCCCGCCGAGAACTATGGCGAATTTCTTTTTCGGGTTCACGGTCGTTTGCCTCGAATCGATTGCTTTGGGCGCGCACCATCCCGGGGCCCCCGGCGAACGCCGGTTTTGTCTTCGCTGGGGTGAGCGTCGGCGCCCAAGCGAACGCCGCTCTTGCGCTCTCCGGATCGAGCGCGGCCGGCGTTTGCCTCAGCCGTGCTCGCTGCCGGAAGCGTTTGCTGCCGTGGTGGGCTCTTCTGCGCCGGTTCGGCAACGATGCGGGCGGCCAGACGGATGCCTTCCTCGCGGTCGCTGAAGATGGAGGCGGCGATGAAGTCCAGCGTGGCGGCGCGGCGCTCGGCGATCAGGTTGCTTGCCTGCGGTCCGGCGGCCGGCAGGCCCCTGAGCACGGGAGCGCTTAGCACATGAAAGACGTTCACCCCAATGATGGAAAGCACCAGGTGCAGGGGATCGACCGGCCGTAGGCGGCGCTCGGCTATGCCTTGGCGAATGACCTTTGTCACCCGTTCCATCATGGGCCGGAAGAAAGACTCCACCAGGCGCGGCAGATGCGGCGAGTGGCCGTGGGCGGCGCGCATCATCTCGTACTGCACCAGCCGCGGATAATGGTCTTCGCCGGAAACGTAGTCGAAATGCTGCCGGGCAAAGCGCAGGATCTTCTCTTCCGCCGGCAGCTCGCTCTCCAGGATCGAGCCCAGAACCTGGAAGCGCGTGGCGAAAACGTCGTCGAGCACGGCGCCGTAAAGCGTCTCCTTGTCGGTGAAGTAGTAATAAAGCATTGCCTTGTTGACGCCGGCGGCGCGGGCAATCGACTCGGTGCGCGCGCCGTCCACTCCGCGCTCTCCGAACTCCTTCTTGGCGGCTTCCAGGATGGCGTGGCGGCTTTGCTCCGCTTTCTTGGCTGTGCGTGGCTGCAACGGTTTTTATTCTTTCCGTTATTTAACTAACTGGTTAGTTAGTTTATCGCCCAAGGCAGGCTCCGCGCAAGTATGGCAGCTCCATATAAGCGCTTTATGGCCTAAGCGGAACTGCTGACAAGAGGCAGCAGGGCTTTACCTGATGAGAAAAACGGCACGGTTAGACGAAAATAACCGGTGCTCCACTCCGAGCCGAGCTCAAAGAAAGGCAGCGAACGTGGTCTTGCCTCAAAAATGGATATTTTTATACCATTTTTCGGAACTGGGCTACAATACTCTCGGCTGTTCTTGGCATCTAAATACCGAAATGCGGCGCAGCCCTGCTGCAGTGGGTATGCTGTTGTTTGCCCGGGCCAAGTGACGAGTAGCTGAATAGCCAGCAGTTGCATCTCAGTAACGGCTACTTGGGAAGTAAACAGCTTGAGCGCTCAGCTCGGCCCACGGCGTGTGGCGCGGATTCAATTGAAGTGCAACATCGGCGTTTTATGGGGTCCGTTGGAAGCTGGAGTTTTAGTTTCCCCGGGACCCGAGTTGCCGTTTTACCAGATGCGTTGTTATTCGGAGGACCCCCGGGATGTTACCCGTTCCCAAGACCAGAGTGCTCGTTGTGGCGGACGACAGCACGATGGCCAAGACTCTGAGCTCCTACCTGGCGCGCCGCGAGTTCGAGGTTTCCACGGCGAGCACCGGGGAAGAAGCCATTCGCGTCTTTCGCGTTTACGATCCCGGCCTGGTGCTGCTTGATTTGTCGGCGCATGGCATGGATGGCATCGAGACCCTGGAGCGCATAAAGCAGATCAAGCCGGAAGTCGCGGTCATCATGCTTTCCGGGCAGACCAACCCGGAGCTCATCTTTCGCGCCTCCAAGCTGGGCGCCGACGACTACCTCAGCAAGCCCTTCGAACCGCGCGAACTCGATCAGCGCATCAACCGGCTGATGGACCGGCAGCGGCTCAGCAGCGAGGGCACCCAGCTCCGCGACCAGGTGCGCAAGCAGAACGATTTCACCATGCTGTTCGGCACCAGCCCCAAGATGGAAGACGTCAAGAACACCATCGAGCAGGTTGCCGACACCAACGCCACCGTGCTCATCCGCGGCGAAAGCGGCACCGGCAAGGAAGTTGTGGCGCGCATGGTTTACGCCCAGTCTTCCCGCCGCGAGAAGCCCTTCGTCAAGGTCAACTGCGCGGCCATTCCTTACGAATTGCTGGAGAGCGAGCTGTTCGGCTACGAGCCCGGCGCCTTTACCGGCGCCAACCGGCAGAAGCTGGGCAAATTCGACCAGGCCCACAACGCCACCTTGTTCCTCGACGAAATCAGCGAGATGCATCCCGCCCTGCAGGCCAAGCTGCTGCACGTGTTGCAGGACGGCGTCTTCTCCCGCCTGGGCGGCAAGCGCGACATAGCGGTGGACGTGCGCGTGCTCGCCGCTACCAACAAGCAGCTAGAGCGCGCGGTGGAAGATGGGCTGTTCCGGGAAGACCTGTTCTATCGCCTCAACGTGGTCACTATTCACATTCCGCCGCTACGCGAGCGCCGGCAGGAGATACCGTTGTTTCTCGATCTTTTCCTGCGCAAGTACAGCGAGTACTACGGCAAGCAGCCGCCCTCCTTCAGCGATTACGCCTTGGGCCGCATGATGGAGTACACCTGGCCGGGAAACATCCGCGAACTGGAAAACCTGGTGAAGCGCTACGTCATTGTCGGCAACGAGGCGCAGATCATCCGCGAGCTCTCCACCCACAAGCCGATTGTCTCCTCCCTCGGCAGCAGCGAGCCTTGGGGCGGCAAAGACAAAGATAATGGCGCCCCGCTCCCGGCTGGAACTTCCGGAAACGGCGGCTCGCTCCCGTACGTGCCTCCGGCGGCTCCGCTCAGCTCCAAGAGCGAGCAGGAATCGCCCTCGTTGCTGGAGATCGGAAAGCGAGCGGCTATGCTGGCCGAGCGGGAGGCCATCAAGCGCGTGCTGGCGCAAACCAGGTGGAACCGGCGGCAGGCGGCCAAGATCCTGAAGGTCAGCTATAAGGCCCTGTTGAATAAACTGAAGGCCATCGAAGAGCAGGATCAGTCCGAAAATAGGAGCCAGGTTGCTCAGTAGTGGAATATCTATTCCACATTTATCCACGGCCTATCCCTAGTCAGCTACTCTGGAGCCGGCAAAAGCGTGGATTATTAACAGGTAAACTTAATAAATTCTATTAGTTACAGACATTTTTCGGAACTGTGGATAATTCTAGCCAGTTTGGACGCCGGAGTGCAGCTTACATTGGCAATTAAAGAGGCCGTAGGAAAATGATTTTTGATCTCTTCCATTTGTGTCGACTTCTCTCTGGACGTTCCGATTGGAACGGCACCTTGCATCGCCTTCCCTAAGCTTCCTTCCCTCCCTTGCCTCTTTGGAGCGACTTCCTAACGGAAGTCGCTTTTTTCATGCGTGAAAAAAGTTCCCGGTTGAGGGTCTTTTTTGCAGCTCTTCGCTCCCGCCCGCGCCAAGGGAAGTGCCTTTAAGCGCGAATAACCAACCGGCGATGCTGCTCGAAGATGAAGTTGTCCGTCATGCCGGCGATATAGTCGCAAACGACACGGGCAATCGAGGCGCCCGCAATTTTTTCCTGGTAGCTGCGGGGCAGCTCCGGCGGATGCTCGACCCAGTAGTCGAACAGCTCTGTGACCACCTGCTGCGCGTCCGCTTTCTCCGGCCTTAACTCCGGACTGTAGTAAAGCGTTTCGTACAGGAACTGCTTCAACTCGTTGCGCTCGACGCCGGCTTCCGCGCTGAAGGCGGCCAGCCGCTCCGGCCGGTTGCGAATGTCATCCAGGGTGCGGACTCCGGCCTGGCGCAGCCGTCCGGCGGTGGTCTCGATCAGGTCGGTAACCAGGTGGTCCAGCATGCGCTTGAGCGCCTCGTTGAACTTGAGTTTAGTTTTCGCCTGCGGATGCTTGCGCTCCAGTTCGCGGTAAAACCCTTCAAAAACGCGCACCCGCTCGCGGATCTGGTCCACGCTCAGCAGCTTGGCCTCCAAGCCGTCGTCGAGGTCGGCGGTGTTGTAGGCGATCTCGTCGGTCAAATCGATCAACTGCGCTTCCAGCGGCGGCCGCAGGTGGAGCAGGTACTCCGCCAGCTCGGGATAGAGCGCCGGATCGTAGTCGCGCGAGTGCTTGACGATGCCTTCGCGGACCTCGAAGGTCAGGTTGAGCCCGGGGAAATTCAGATAGCGCGACTCGAAGCTCTCGACGATGCGCAGCGCCTGCAGATTATGGTCGAAGCGCCCGCTGTGCCGCTGCATGGCAGCGTCCAGCGCCGCCTCGCCGGCGTGGCCGAAGGGCGGATGGCCGATGTCGTGCGCCAGGGCGAGAGCCTCCGCCAGGTCGGAGTTAAGACACAGGCGCGCGGCTATGGTGCGCGAGATCTGCGCCACTTCGATGGTGTGCGTCAGCCGCGTGCGGAAGTGATCGGAGACGCGGCGGGTGAAGACCTGCGTCTTGTTCTCCAGGCGGCGAAAGGCACGGGCGTGAATTATGCGGTCGCGGTCCCGCTGAAAGACCGATCGGTAAGGATGCTCGGGCTCGGGATGGCGCCGTCCGCGCGAGCGCTCGGCATGGACGGCATATTCGGCGAGCATGGGTAGAGTCTAGTTTCTCCACCCCGGCAAACGCAATGTTGGGCTTCCGCCCAGGTTGCATGGATAGAGTCCTGAAACATACCCTCGCAATTCATCGTGGCAGCCCACGCCTTTTAGGAGTGGGAATAATGCTCGATTGTAGGAGTGCTTTTACAGGCTGCGGAAAAAGTCTCCGTATCCACCCGAGAGCAGATCCCTCGCGGGCTGAAGCCCGCTCGGGATATTGATAATAAAGGGCCATTACGGCGCGGCTAAAGCCGCGCCCTTTCAAAACTATGGAGCATTCGTTTTTTTCAGCAGCCTCTTTAGGCGCTGTGGAGTTCCACCAATGATGTGGGCACAATGAAAAGAGCGCCGCCGCAGCGGCGCCCTCCTGCGTAGAGCAGTTCTGCTATTCCTTCTGCTGGGCCAGGCGGGTCTTGGCGTTCTCCAGTTTCTTTTGCACCTTGGACACCTCGGCATTGTCCTTTTCGGCGGGGATCGTCCGGTTCCATTCCGCCAACGAGCGCTCCCAGTGGGCCACCGCCATTTTCAGCCGGCCTGTCTTCTGGTAAACGTCGGCCAGGTGGTCGTGAACGGTCGGATCGTTATTGATCCGCTCGCTGGCCTTGCGCAGGTTTTCCTCCGCCAGCTCCAGGTTCCCCATTTTATAATAGACCCAGCCGAGCGAGTCGAGATAGGCCCCGTTTTGCGGGTCGATGGCCAGGGCGCGGCGCACGTAGCCGAGCGCCTCGTCCAGCCGCGTGCCGCGCTCGGCGAGCATATAGCCGAGGTAGTTCAGCGCCACGGCATTACGCGGATCTTCACTCACCACCTTGCGGAAGGCCTCTTCCGCCTGATCGTATTTTTTCTGGCGCTCGTAAATCGAGCCGCTGACGAACAGCGCGTACCACTTATCTTCCGGCTTGGTGGAGAGCTGCGCCGCGTGGCTGACGGCATCCTGAGCCTCTTTCCAGTGCTTCAAGCGGCTGTACATCTGCGCCAGGGCGATCCACACCTCGCGGTCGTCGGGGGTGCCGTTGAGCATGGCCTTGACGCTGGCAATGGCCGGGTCGGGGTCTCCCATGTCCGCCTGCTGGCCGGCGTAAATCAGCTTCAGGGTGCGGTCCTTGGGCAGCCGCTTGCTGGCCTCCTCGGCCACGGTTGTGGCCTGCGACCACTGCCGGGCATCGCGATAGGTTTCTATCAACTGCTGGTAGCCCCGCCCGGCGCTCTCATCGCCCAGCGCCACCATGCGGCGAAATGTATCCACCGCCAGTTGCGTCTTGTTCTGCTCGCGATACACCGTGCCCAGCCGCTCCAGAAAAATGGAGCGATTGTTCTTCTCCGCCGTGGAGTAAGTGCCATCGGTCTTATCGGTGCGCTTGAGCAGGTCCTGCAGGATCAGGGCCGCATCGTCGAAGCGCCCCATGCTCTCGTAAACCGCCGACATATTGTAGGGGACTTCGAACGAATCCTCGACCATCGACTGGGCCTTCTTCAACACCGCCAAAGCCTCATCGAACTTGCCCTCCCGCCGGTAAATCTCGGCGATGCGCATGTAACTCTGCGCATCCTGCGGATCGGCCTCGATGATCTGCTTGTACTGCTCCAGGGCGGCGTCGGTCTGGTTGTCGTTGAACAGGTTCTGGGCCAGTCCGCGCATCGCGTCCAGGTTGTCGCGGTCCGCGGTTATGGCCTTCGAGTAAGACTGGACGGCGTTCTTATAGTCCTTCTTCTGTTCGTAGGTGTACCCCAGGGCGGCCCACAGCTTGGAGCTGCGGCGGGCTTCCGGCACACCCTCCAGGATGTTCAGGGCGTGGGTAAAGTCGCCTTCCTCGTTGTAGAGATAAGCCAGGGTCGAGATGGCTTCTTCCGAATCCGGCTGCAGCTTGACCGCGGTGCGGAACTCTTCTTCGGCCTTCGCCATCTCGTTATTCAAGCGGTACAGCCGGCCCAGCAGCAGCCGGTCTTCCAAGCCCTTGGGATCGCGTTTGACGATCTCCTGGTATTGCTCGATGGCCAGCCGCAGCATGTTCTGCGACTGCGCCCCGCTGCGGGTGTCGCCCAGGGAACGCAAGTAGATGCGCCCCAGCAGCCGCCGCGCCTCCAGGTTGTTGGGATTGTGCTTGAGGATATCCTGCGCCTCGCTGACCGCATCCCGAATCCGCCCGGTCTTCAGATACAGCTCGGCCAGCCCGGCGTTGAGATACGAGGAGCTGGGATCGTTTTCCAGCGCCAGCCGGTACTCTTCCACGGCGCGGTTGGCGTAATCGGTCCGGCCGGTGATCGCCATCATCTCCTCGTACATGTGAGCCAGCGAGTAGTGATAGTACGATTGCGCCCGGTCGGCTTTGCGCTCCGGCGGAGCCTCCGGATTGGCCTGCGGAACAGCCGCGCTCTCCTGCGGACCCTTGGGAAATGCCAGCGGTGGGGGATTCATGACCCCTGGTTGTGCGTCCTGCTTCTGACTCGTCACTGCGGGCGAGGAATCCTGCTTCTGGTTCACGATCTCCGGCGGGGCCGGCTGCTTGCCAGCCTGAGTCGAATGGTGTTGACATGCCAGCAGAGACGCGCTGAGGATCAGAGCAAGGGCGGCGATCTTTTTGTCAATAATCATCGGAAAACCAGCCGTGTAGGTTGGATGCAGTCCAGCTCCCGTAAGAACCGGTAATACGGCTCAGTAGTCCTATTCTATAGAGTTTCCATCCTGAATGCCTTTACCAAGTTAGAGCTAGAGGCGGCTTAGCCTGGGTTTCCAGCCTACGGAACGAGTTTTTTGAGGCAGCACTAAAACTGGTCGTCCTCATGGTTTCAAGGCTTTGGGGTACATCACCGATGAATACGCGTTAGCGCGGAAGGCGTGCACAGCTAGCAATGAGATACGTCATCCAACTTCATCCATATCCATCACTTCGGCTATCCTTGTTGCTTGGTCCGCGCGGCCGGTGCGGTCCAGCGCGTTTCCGTCGCGCCGTCGGCTTGATTGATGGACCGGGCCAGCACGAACAGCAGGTCGGAGAGCCGGTTCAGGTAGGGCGTCTTGAGGTCGTCCCCCGCAGACATCGTTTTCGCTGCTGGATCCCCAGCAAGCCTGCTTTTGACTTGCTGGGGTTGGTCTGGGGTGGCAGGGCGCCCGGCAGGCGCGGTCCTTGTCGTGGTGGCGGGATTTGCCTCCTGCCAGCTCACCACGCGGCGCTCCGCCGCGCGGCAAACGGCGCGCACGAAGTGGCAAAGCGCGCCCGTCTCGCTGCCGCCGGGCAGGATGAATTCCTCGAGCGGCGGCAAGCGGCCATTCAACTCGGCGATGGCCGCATCCAGGCGCTCCAGGGCCGCCGCGGCCAGGCATCTGTAACCCGGATAGCTGAGCTCGGCGCCCACGTCGAACAAGTCGTTTTGCACATGGCGCAGCAGCTCCTGCACAGGCGCGGCGAGAGGCCGGGCGGCCAGCATTCCCAGGGCGCTGTTCAACTCGTCAACGGCGCCAATGGCTTCCATGTAAACGCTGTTCTTCTTGACGCGCGTTCCATCGGCGAGGGAAGTCTTTCCCTCGTCGCCTGTCCGGGTCGTGATTTTGGTCAGCCTGTAGCTCGTAAAGGCCTCCGGCGAAGGGAATAGGGAATAGGGATTAGGGGAAAGAATTGCTCCGCTTATCAATGCTTCCTACGCTAGAGCGGCCTCTTGAAGGCATATCCTTCGGAAGTCAGACAGGGCACTTCGAGGTGTCATGCTGAGCGGCTCCAAAGGAGACGCGAAGCATGACAGCTCGAGAAGAGGTAACCCTACTTGGGAACCACTCTAATCATAACCGCTACTTCCTCCTAACTCCCCTATTCCCTAACCCCTATTCCCTAAACCCTATTCCCTAAACCCTATTCCCTAAACCCTATCCCCTGATTCTAGCCGAGCAGCCTCTCAAACTCCTGCTCGTTCAGAACCTGCACGCCCAGTTCACGCGCCTTGTCGAGCTTGGAGCCGGGATCGGCGCCGGCGACGAGGTAGCTGGTCTTCTTGCTGACCGAGCCGGAGACCTTGCCGCCGGCATCCTCGATCAGGCGCTTGGCCTCGTCGCGAGTACGCTTCTCCAGCGTGCCCGTGAGCACGAAGGTTTTGCCCGCCAGCGCCGTGCCGCGCTGCTTTTTCGCGCGCTTCTTCCACAACGCCTCAAGCCCATCTTTTGCGCTATCGCCTTTGAGGCGTTCGATGAGTTGAAGGTTCTTTTCCTCGCAGAAGAACTCGCGAATGCTGGCCGCGATGCGCGGTCCCACCTCTTCAACCTGCTGAAGTTCGGCTAGACTCGCCTCGGCGTCAGGCTGGGTGGCGGCCTCGACGAGCGCCTCCATCGAGCCGAAGTGCTGGGCCAGAAATTCAGCCGTGCGCTCGCCGACAAAACGTATCCCCAGCCCATACAGCACGCGCTCCAGCGGCAGCCGTTTGGAATTGGCGATTTCGCTCAGCACGTTTTGCGCCGACTTGTCGCCCATGCGCTCCAGCGAGAGCAGGTCTTGTTTTTGCAGCCGGTAGATGTCGGCCACGTCTTTCACCAGGCCGCGCTCCACCAGTTGGTCCACCAGCGCCTCGCCCATGCCGTCGATGTTCATCACCCCGCGCGAGGCGAAGTGCAGAATGGTTTCCCTCAGCTTGGCCGGGCAGTTGGCGTTGACGCAGCGGAAGTCGGCTTCGCCTTCGGCGCGCACCACGTGTCCGCCGCAGACCGGGCAGTTTTTGGGCATGTGAAAATGGCGATCGCCGCGCGGATGCTCTTTATCCTCGAAAACCTCTACGACCTTGGGAATAACGTCGCCGCCGCGCTCGACCGTGACCCAGTCGCCAATCCTGACGCCCAGGTTGTCGATGAAGTCCATGTTGTGCAGTGTGGCGCGCGAAACCGTTGTGCCGCCGATGGGCACCGGACGCAGCATGGCCACCGGCGTGAGCTTGCCGGTGCGGCCAACCTGCACGCTGATGCCCTCGATCTGCGTGATGCCCGAGCGCGCCGCGTACTTGTACGCCATGGCCCAGCGCGGCGCCTTGCCGGTGTATCCCAGGCGCGTCCAGAGCGGGATGCGGTTCACCTTTACCACCACGCCGTCGATCTCGTAGGGCAGGGTCTCGCGCTTGGGCTCCATCTCGCTGATGAACTTCCACACGGAATCGATGCCGCGGACAACCCGGCGATGCCGATTCACCTTGAATCCGGCTTTTTCCAGCGCATCGAGCGCCTTCCACTGCTCGTCGAATGGCGGTTGCCCATCCTGCGGGGTCCCCGGCGCGCCCGCCCTTGGCGCGCTGGGGTGAATCACGAAGTAGGCGTAGAAGTCGAGGCGGCGCTGGGCGGTGATCGTCGGGTCGAGCACGCGCACGGCGCCGGCGGCGGCATTGCGCGGATTGGCGAACTTCGCCAGTCCCTGCCGCTCGCGCTCGTCGTTCATGCGCTCGAAGGCGGCGGTCGGCATGATGACCTCGCCGCGCACCTCGAAGGCGTCCGGCAGCCCCGCCTGTTTCAAAATTTTTGACGGAATCAAGAGCGGCAGCGAACGCACGGTCTGCAGGTTGGGCGTGACTTCTTCGCCCACGTTGCCGTCGCCGCGGGTGATTGCCTGCGTGAACCTGGAGTGTCCGGGCGTGGCCGCGTCGGGCGCGTAGCGCAGGGCCATGGAAAGCCCGTCCAGCTTGAGCTCGCAAACGAATTCCATCTCGGCTGCGCCCGCCAGCTCGGAAGCGCGGCGCGCCCAGTCGCGCAGCTCCTGCTCGTTGTAGGCATTGTCGAGCGAGAGCATCGGCGTCGAGTGCGGCACCTTGACGAAGCCTTCGCGCGGCTGCCCGCCCACGCGCTGGGTGGGCGAGTCGGGCGCGATCAGCCCCGGGTGCGCCCGCTCCAGCGACTTCAGCTCGTTCATCAGCGCGTCGAACTCGGCGTCGCTGATCTCGGGCGCGTCGAGCACATAGTAGCGGTGCTCGTGGTGGCGAATCCGCTCGCGCAGCTCCCGCACGCGCTCTTGCAACTGACCGGGGTCCCCAAAGAGCTTGCTTGTTGGGGTGGAGTGACGGCCAGACTCGGGCATGCAACGATTATAGGATTCGCGGGGGGCTGGAAGCGATATTGGCCCAATCGTCAACGTACTCGGTGTTACACTGCGGCCATCCCGGAGCAGGCTGCTGAGATTCTTTCCGACAAGGCACACAGTGGCGAAATCCTCCAATCCGCGTGCGCTAAACGGCAACCATCCCGGAACGCTGTACCTTGTGGGGACCCCCATCGGCAATCTGGAGGACATTAGCCTGAGGGCGCTGCGCATCCTGAAAGAAGTCGACCTGATCGCCTGCGAAGACACGCGCCAGACGCAAAAGCTGCTGAACCACTACGGCATCGAAAAGCGCACCATCAGCTATCACGAACATAACGAGCTTACGCGGGCGGCCGAGCTGATAATGCATCTGGAGCAAGGCGAGTCGATCGGGATGGTCAGCGACGCCGGCACGCCCGGGGTCAGCGACCCGGGGTACAGGCTGGTTTCGCTCGCCATCCGGCACCACGTTCCGGTGGTGCCCATTCCCGGACCGTCGGCCTTCCTGGCTTCGCTGGTAGCCAGCGGTCTGCCCACCGACTCGTTCCACTTCGGCGGCTTCCTGCCGGCCAAGAGCGGCCAGAGACGGGCGGCGCTGGAGAACATAAAGAACTCCCACCGCACCGAGATCTTCTACGAGGCCCCGCACCGCCTGCTTGAAGCCCTGGAGGACGTGGTGGAGACGCTCGGGGCGCGCCGCCACGTGGTCATCGCCCGCGAAGTCACCAAGCTGCACGAAGAGTTTCTGCGCGGGCAGGCCGCCGACCTGCTGGCCGAACTGAAGCTGCGCAGCGAAATACGCGGCGAGATCACCCTGCTCATCGGGAAGCCGGAGGAGCAGGGCCAGCCGGCGGTGCAGCAGAAAAATGCCCGGGCGCGGGTGCGCGAGCTGGTGCAGCAAGAAGGCCTCGATGAGCGCGACGCCATGAAGCGCGTAGCCAAAGAGATGGGGGTCAGCAAGAGCGAGGTCTACCGCAAGCTGCAAAGGAGCAAGGAAGAGGAGTAGCGCTGGTCCCGCAGCGCGGGACCGGCTGTCCGGGGGGCGTCCAAGCCCGCCGCTTGGGGGGAATTGGTTACAAACGTGGAAGCGCCGGGCTTTAGCCCCTGTGGGTTTGGACGCTGGCCATTTAGGGAATACTGAGAAAGTGAATTCCTTGCATCGCTCGACCGAGCTGAACACAGCGGCTAAAGCCGATTCAGACTTGATGCCTTGATTCCCGCGCCTAAAGGCGCGGGCTTCTACGAATGTGCCTTCGGAAAGGCGATTCAGGACATTCCTTAATGCCCGCCTAGCGGGCTACCTCAGGCAGCAACGCTGCGACCGCGCGCGTTCTCGCGGATAAAGCGCACGATGTCGTCCATCGGCGTCCCCGGC
>JBEKQR010000029.1:0-21839 GCA_049519515.1 Candidatus Korobacteraceae bacterium | reverse complement strand
GTGCGAAGCCTGCTGCAGGCGGTCGCGGGCCGCGCTCATGGCCTTCACCTCGCCGCCTTCCAGCGCCTTCTTGGCGTCGGCCAGGGCGTTTTCCACGTCGCCGCGCTCGCTGCCGGAGATCTTGTCGCCGTGCTCGCGCAGCATCTTCTCGATCTGGTAGACCATGCCGTCGAGCTGGTTGCGGGTCTCTATCTCCTCGCGCTTTTGCTTGTCTTCGGACGAGTGCGCGTCGGCTTCCTTGGCCATGCGCTCGACCTCTTCCTTGCTCAGGCCGGAAGAAGAGGTGATGGTGATCTTCTGGTCCTTCTGCGTGGCCATGTCCTTGGCGGTGACGTTGAGGATGCCGTTGGCGTCGATGTCGAATGTGACCTCGATCTGCGGCACCCCGCGCGGCGCCACCGGAATGCCCGTCAGATGGAACTTGCCGAGCGTGCGGTTCTGCCCCGCCATCGGACGCTCGCCCTGCAGCACGTGAATCTCAACCGAAGTCTGATTGTCGGCCGCGGTCGAAAACGTCTCCGTCTTGCGGGTCGGAATCGTCGTGTTACGCGGAATCATCTGCGTCGCCACCCCGCCCAGGGTCTCGATGGCCAAAGTCAGCGGAGTAACATCGAGCAGCAGCAGGTCTTTCACCTCGCCCTTGAGCACGCCGCCCTGGAGGGCCGCGCCTACGGCGACAACCTCGTCCGGGTTCACCCCCTTGTGCGGTTCCTTGTTGAACAGCTCCTTCACCAGGTTCTGGATGAACGGCATTCTGGTCTGACCGCCGACCAGCACCACCTCGTCGATCTTGTCGGGAGTGACGCCGGCGTCCTTCATGGCCTGCCGGCAGGGCGCCACCGAACGATCGACGATGTCGCGCACCATCTCTTCCAGCTTGGCCCGGGTCAAGGTCTTCACCAGATGCTTGGGGCCGCTGGCATCAGCCGTGATGAAGGGCAGGTTGATCTCGGTCTGCATGGTGGTCGAGAGCTCGATCTTGGCGCGCTCGGAGGCGTCGCGCAGACGCTGCAACGCCATCTCGTTGCCCTTGCCGCGCAGGTCGAGACCTTCGTCCTTCTTGAACTCTTCGATCAGCCAATCGACCAGGCGCTGGTCGAGGTTGTCGCCGCCCAGGTGAGTGTCGCCGTTGGTGGACTTCACCTCGACAACGCCTTCGCCCACTTCAAGAATTGAAATGTCGAAGGTGCCGCCGCCGAAGTCGTAAACGGCGATTGTCTCGTCTTTCTTCTTGTCGAGGCCATAAGCCAGCGCCGCCGCCGTGGGCTCGTTGATGATGCGCTTGACGTCGAGCCCGGCAATCTTGCCGGCATCCTTGGTGGCCTGCCGCTGCGCGTCGTTGAAGTACGCCGGAACGGTGATCACCGCTTCGGTGACCGTCTCGCCCAGATAATCTTCCGCGGACTTCTTCAGCTTCTGCAGAATCATGGCTGAAATCTGCGGCGGGGTGTGCTCCTTCCCCTGCGCCAACACGGCCACGTGGTCGCCCGACTGCACTACCTTGTAGGGCACCATCTTCATTTCTTCGCTCACTTCGTTGAAGCGGCGGCCCATGAAGCGCTTGATGGAATAAATAGTGTTTTCCGGGTTGGTGATCGCCTGCCGTTTGGCCACCTGTCCGACCAGCCGCTCGCCGGTCTTGGTGAAAGCCACAACCGAAGGCGTGGTCCGTCCACCCTCTTCGTTGGCAATGACCTTGGGCTCGCCACCCTCCATAACCGCCACCACCGAATTGGTGGTTCCCAGGTCAATACCGATAATCTTTGCCATTGCTTCTGCCTCCTGCTGGGGATCACAATGTCCCGAAACTCTGCTTTACAACCCACCCATGATAAGAGTTGAGTCTGATACTGTCAAGATTATAGATGGAACTTGCCGTAAGGGAGATTCAACAATCAAAGGAAAAATTGATTTCGCCCGTAACTCTCACCAGGCGTGAGACTTACAAGAGCAAGGGATTAGGGCTTAGGGTTTAGGGATTAGAAAGCTGTCCATGTGTCCTAAGCGCCCTGTTGTCAGCGGTAGCCGCCGTAGTGTAGCCCCAGCCGCCCTCGGCTGGGACCGGTCACCGCCTTCCAGTTCGGGACTGCCCTGGTCGCCTTCGGGCCGGTGCTTTACCTGTGGAGCCGGAAGCGCGCTCGGACCGCGACAGAGCGGCAGGAATTATGATGGCGCCCCACACTCGCGACGCCCCAGACGGCGCTAAGGTGGAGCACCGGCAAAGGAGCACGCACGATAAGTCCGAAGAAAACCTCGCCAATAAAGCGATAGGGAAAATGAAGCAGAGGTTCCGCGCCGCTATTTCTGCGGACGCCCTCCTCCCATCATGCCCTTCATCATCTCGCCCAGATCCATCTTCCTGAACCCTGGCGGAACCTGAAACAAGCTGTCGGGCTGCGCCCCTTCCTGTATGTTCCGCATCTCGACCGTGGTTCCGTCCGCGGTCAGCGTCTTGACGGGAATATTGCTTTGCTGGTCGATCCATACCCATCGCTTCACACCGCCTACCTTCGATGTAAATTCCCACTTGTTGCAGCTGCGTCCGTTGACGTTCTCCGTGCCGACCTTGGTGCAGTTGTAATCCGGTTTAGCGGCGCAGGGATTACTGGCGTCATAGGGGGTGAAGTCTGCTTTGCTCTGTGCCCGGAATTGGTCGAGGCGCGTTTCCATATACATCTGCTGCTGCGGCATGACGGAGTAGACTATTTGGCTCTTGCTATCGGCGATGTTCCATGCGCTCATACCCATCATGCTTGTGTCAACGCGGAAGCGGCTACTGCCGTCAAAATAAATTTTCCCCGTCATGGATTGCTGGCTGAGTTTGGCGGAAGTCATCACCATATCTGCCGAAAAAGGGCTTGGCATCTGGGCCACAGCCATGGATGCGGCAAGCAGTACAACCAACAGGACTACAAGCGAGCGTTGGAGTGACATGCAGTTTCTCTCCTCTCAGTCATATCTGAGTAGCGCTACCAACACCATTCAATTTCTATGCCAAACAAAGTACTACACTCGCAAGCGGAAGAAAAACGTATTTGTCAGCCTGCCTGAGGCCGTAGAGCGTCGTGCCCGAGTTGCTATTTGCCGGACGCGGCCTTGAGCGGTTGCACGATGACTTCCGCCTCCCGTAGTTTCTCGCGCAGCAGGCGGGCAGTCTCGGGCGCGCCGGGCGTATCCGAATGAAGGCAGATCGTCTGCGCGGCCACGGCAATCTTTTTGCCGTCGAAAGCGGTGACTTCACCGCGAGTGGCGATTGCCACGCCCTGTTCGGCGGCGCGCTCGGGTGGCTGCATCAGCGCGCCCGGCAGCTTGCGGCTGCGCAGGTTGCCGTCGGATTCGTAAGCGCGGTCGGCGAAGGCCTCGGCCACGCACCGCATTCCCATCTCGGAATACCAGCGCAAAGCCGGCGAGCCAACCAGCGCCACCATGATCAGGCTGGGATCGCAGGCGCGGACGGCGCGGGCAATGGCTTCGGCGACCGGCTTGCTGTTGGCCGCATGGTAGAGAGCGCCATGCGGTTTGACGTGCACCACGGGAACGCTGTGCCGGCGGGCCACCTTTTGTAATGCGGCGATCTGTTCGCGCACCGAGGCTTCCAGCGCCTCGGGCGGCATGGGCATCTCCGTGCGCCCGAAGTTGGCGCGGTCGGGATAGCCGGGATGCGCGCCGACGCCGACCCCGAGCTGCTTGGCCAGACGCACCGTGGTCTCCATCGTCTGCTCGTCGCCGGCATGGCCGCCGCAGGCGATGTTGGCCGAGGTGAGCTGGCGCATGATTTTTTCTTCCGTGCCGTTGGCGATGGCCTCCGGCGATTCGCCAATGTCGGAGTTGATGTCGATAGTTTTGACTGGCATGGTCTTAGTCCCGCGTAATTTAAGATTTCAGATTGCAGATTGAAGATTGAAAGGCTTCGAGTCCGGGTTGAGAAGCTTGAATGCTACTGATTCGCCCGCACTTTTGCTTTTCAATCTACAATCTGCAATCTTCAATCTTCAATCTGCAATCATTCAATCTAAAAATGCCTTTTTCAACCATTCTTCCTGCTCCCGCAGGTGCCGGATGGCCTCTTTCACGCTTATCAGGCGGAAGCGCACCTCGTCGCGCGGCCGCAGTTGTGCTAGGTGGCGCAGGTCGGCGGCGATCACGTTGGCTGCCTTGGGGTAGCCGCCCGTTGTCTGCTGATCCACGAACAGGATAATCGGTTGCCCATCGGGCGGGACCTGCATGGCG
Source organism: Candidatus Korobacteraceae bacterium (assembly GCA_049519515.1). GTDB lineage: Bacteria > Acidobacteriota > Terriglobia > Terriglobales > Acidobacteriaceae > CAWBRT01. Next base: position 17,609 of record JBEKQR010000029.1, on the reverse strand, counting down.
CCCAGCGGTATGCCTTCGGTGACCAGTTGCGACTTGGGTGGAAGCGTCAGCGCCTCTCCCTTCAGGCGGACGCCGCGGCGGTCGGAATCTCCCAGCACCACGTAAGGGCACCGCTGCAAAATGGCGAAGCCCTCTTCACCGAACCAGGAAGCCTGCGGCCCCGGGGTGATGCGCAGCTCGCGCCGCGGCTGCAGAAAGGCGTATGCCTCCCGCCTCAGGTTGCGGACGGCAGTCGAGGCTGCATGTTTCACCGCCAAACAGTCGCCGGCCTTCAGCTCTCTGCCCTCGTGCCCGCCGAAATGGGCCGAGCGCAAGGTCGAAGCGCTGCCCATCACGGGTGTTATGTCGAATCCGCCCTGCACCGCCAGGTACGTCCGTGCTCCTCCGGTGATGGGACCGCACTTGAGAACGGCGCCCGGCAAGACGGGAAACGGCCTCCACATTGGCGCCCTTGCCCGAGTGTAGGCCCCGGCAGACGCCTTTGTCGCGTCCGCTGGAGCGTGGGCCAACCGGCAATCGATAGTGGCCCCGGTGAGGACTACGATGACGGTGCGCTCGAACTCGATAGTCGCGCCCAGCAGCGTCATCTCCAGTGCGGCTTCGTGCTCCGCGTTCCCCAGTAGCAGGTTGGCGACGCGCAAGGCGAGCGCATCGGCGGCGCCGGCAGGCGTGACGCCGAAGTGAGCGTACCCGAACCGCCCCAGGTCTTGAACAGTGGTCATCAGACCGGGATTTATGATTTTTAGGCTCATAGCAAGAGCAGTTTCGAGTTTCCGGTTTCAAGTTTCCAGTTCCGAGCTTCCATTCAATAAAGGCGAAACTTGAAACTCGAAACTTGAAACTTTTTGGAGGCCCTCATCTGCTGCGCAGTATTGCCGCCTTACCGCGCAAATCGGTCACCGTTGCAGCCACTAGCTGCCGGCCAGCATGGCGTCGAAAGTTTCGCGCGTAATCGGCTCGAACTTTGCCAAATCTCCCGGCTGCAGCCTGGAAGGAGGATTTGCCGCCGGGTCGAACATGCGCAGCGGGGTGCGGCCCAGCAGCCGCCAGCCGCCCGACCACTGCATGGGATACAAGCCGGTCTGGCTTCCCCCGATGCCTACGCTGCCGGCGGGAACCGAGGTGCGCGGGGTCTTGAGCCGCGGCGTGGCCAGCGACTCCGGCAAGCCGCCCATGTACGGAAAGCCGGGCGAAAAGCCGATGAAATAAACGGTGTACACCGTCCCGCTGTGCCGCTCCACCACCTGCTCCGGCGACAGGCCGCAGTGCTGGGCGACATCGCCGAGGTCGGGCCCCAGTTCGCCGCCGTAACAGACAGGAATCTTGACCGGGGCGCGGGCAGCTTCGGCAGAGCTCGCGCCGCCCGTTTCCGCCAGCTCCAGGACGCGCGCGCGCAATTCATCGGCGGGCAGGCGCAACGGATCAAAATCGATCAGCAGGGTAGCGTAAGCCGGGTGCAGATTGAGAATGCGCGGATCGGGGTCCTGCTGCAGCCTGTGGAAGAGCTGAATCGCCTGGCGGTTCAACTCGGGCGAAATCGCATCGCCGAAGACGACCAACAAGGAAGAATCGCTTGCCTCTACAAGCCGCATCTGAAGCACCCGCCGCTACTGGAAATCGAAACTTGCCTTTGAGCGGCACGTCGAGAGTACGCTTGAGGCACGGCTTGCGCAAGGCTGTCCAAAAAGGAAGGCCGCAACCGTCGGTTGCGGCCTGGAACCACCAAAGCAGTAAGGTCCTACTTTGACTCGCCGAAATTCGAGCTGCCACTGGTCCCCATATCTGAGGACCCGCTGTTGGAGGACGGATTCTGCGTGTTGCCCTTCTTGCTCTTGGAGTGCCCCTTGTTTCCCTTTCCCTTTCCTTTTTTCTTCGGGGTGGCCGTCTGGTCGCTGGAGGCCTGGTTGCTGGTGGAGGTGCTGCTGCCCATCGAGCTGGACTGGCCGCTTGATTGCTCGGACTGAGTGCCGTAGCCGGGGGAGCCTGATGAGGTGCTACTGCCCGACTGGGCGGCAGCAATCCCTACGGTGAACAGGCTGGCGGTGGCGATTGCAAGCAGTTTCTTTTTCATTGAACATCCCTTCCTTCAGGTTGCGCTTGGCACGGCAGTTGCGCCACTCCACTTCCGTTGCAGCTCCGTGCCCTGGTTGCAGGCGAGGGCAATCCCCGATGGTGTCGGCTGCCGCATAGCCTGGATTTGAAAGTGTCTAGAATTCTGATGAGTGGATTTTTGTTGGCGTTGGCCGCGGGACGAGAGTTGAAGCGGGCTGCGGATGGCTCCTTGCGGGTGATCTGCCCGGCCCAGCGGCTTCTGCGGCTCAGGCGCGCAGCGGCCCTGCAGGCGGCCGGCGCTGCCGGATTGCAACCTGCTGCCGCGTTCTTGCATCTTGCTTGAGCAGAGGGAAACCAGTTGGTCGCCAATGTATAACGTGCTGACCATCGAGCGCGAGTATGGGGCCGGAGGCAGCGTAATTGCCGCCAAGCTGGCCAAACATCTCGGCTGGAAATTGTACGACCAGGAGCTGACGGCGGAGATCGCCCGCGTGGCGAAGGTGGACCCGAGGGCGGTGGCCAAGTGCGACGAGCATTGCGAGTCGCTGCTCTACCGGCTTGCCAAGGTGTTCTGGCGCGGCAGCTACGAGCCCATGCTGCAGATTCCGGAAGGCCGCGTATTCGACACCGACACGCTGGTCTCCGTGGCACAACGGCTGATCGGGGAAGCCGCCCGGCGCGGCCGCTGCGTGGTGGTCGGACGCGGCGCGCCCTACATCCTGCGCCAGCGGGATGACCGCTTTTCGGTGTTCCTCTATGCCCCTCGTGAATTGAAGATCCGGCGCGCCATGGCGCAACAAAAGTCGGAGCAGGAAGCCGCGCAACTGGTAGATACCATCGACGTCGAGCGCGCCACCTTCGTCAAGCGCTACTTCGGCAAGGACTGGCCTTACCGCGCCCTGTACGACATGATGCTCAATACCGACTGCGGATATGACACCGCGGTCAACCTGATCCTGCAGGCGATGGAGGTCAAGGCGCAGCCTCGCCTCAGCATCGCCAGTTAGCAAGGCCGTTCCTGTATTTGCCGGCATGAACTCGATCCAAAAAAGGAAAGGCTGGATGAAAGTACCCGTGATGGGGGAGAGTTCCTGATGGGATTCGCTTACCTGAAGACTGAAGTGTGGCTGCGAAAGGTGGAACGGAACTGGCAGGACCATGGCCTCGGCGCCGTCATCCGCAAGAGCCTGGCCTATCTGGTAAAACCCCTCTACGAGCATCGCGTATATCGCCTGTACAAAATCGACCTACTCAGTCCGGCTGCCGCTCCATACGACATCGAAGGCGTGTCGTTCCGGTTTCTCACCCCGGACGACGCGGCCGCAATCGATCAAGTTGAAGGGCATTCCGAATGGCTGCGCGGGACGGTCGCAAGCAGGCTCCGCTCCGGCGCTTTGTGTATTGCCGCATTTGAGAATGGCGAGCTCGCCGGCTTCAACCTGGTTTCGTCCGGCAATGTGTATATGCCGCTGGTCAGGCTTGGCAAGCGCTTCCGGCACGACGAAGCCTGGTCCGAGCAGATCGCCGTCGTCAAGGACCTCCGCAAAAAAGGGCTGGGCGCAAATCTGCGGTACCGCATCTTCCGCGAGCTGCGCGAGCGGGGTTTCCGCATGCTTTATGGCGGGGCGCTCGCCGAAAATATCGCCTCGCTGAAACTTGCCCGGCGGGTCGGGTTTCAAGAATTTGTGGACATCCGTTACATCAGAATCCTGGGCTGGACCGGACGGCAGTACGAAAGGGTGAAGAAGTGAATGCGCTTCATAAATTGGACGATTGGTTCGTAGGCCGCGTCTCTTTCCCGGCGACCAACTACCTGCTCAATCGTAGCGGCGTGCTCGCAAGCTATCGGGAACTGCTGAAGTCGGAGTACTATCCTCAAGAACAACTGGAGGAAATGCAGCTTCGCAGATTCCGTGCCGTGCTGCGTCACGCTTACCAGCTTTGCCCCTACTACACGAAGAAGCTCAAGCAGCTCGGGGTTGCTCCGGATGAGATAAGGAGCCTGGAGGACGTGCGGCGCATCCCGGCATTAAGCAAGCGGGAAGTAGTCGAGCATGGCGAAGAAATGATCGACATGCGCTATCGCCGTTCTTTGCAAGCGGGGCAAGGCTCGCCTCGCGTGCCGGGCCAACCCGGCCAACCCATACCGCTGGGGCGGTTCCGCCGCCGCAAGCTGATTAGAAACGTCTCCTCCGGGTCGACCGGGGCGCCCGTGGCCTTTTATGACGACGGGTCAATCAGCGCCGCCAGTTGGGCCTTCGAGCTGCGCCTCAGGCGCTGGTACGGCATAGAAGCGGGCGCCAGAGAGGCGCGGATGGCCCGCGTCTCGGCCGACTACATGCCCAACGACCGGCAGATATGGGCGCGCAAGCGGCTTTGGCATCAGCTTATGCTGCCGGGGTCGAACCTCACAGACAAGGAATATGCCCTGTGCCTGCGGAAGCTGCGCGAATTCAAACCGAGGGTGCTCTGGGGATATACCGCCGCCCTGGCCGGGCTTGCCGAATACGCTCAGCGCAGCGGGGAAGACGTCAGCTCATTCAGCCCGGAACTCGCCATCGGATGGGCCGGACCGGTTTACGAACACGAGGAGAAGATCATCAAAGACGTGTTTGGCTGCGCGGTGAGTAACATTTACAGCTCGCGCGAAGTAGGACACATCGCCGCCTGGTGCCCCAACCACACCTGGCACGTCAGCCAGGAACACGTGTTGGTGGAGAGCAATGCCGATCCGGCACAGGGTGAGCTTGGAGAGATAATTGTCACCCCTCTAAGCCTCTCCCCAATGCCGTTTATACGCTATCGGCTGGGTGATATTGGGCAGCTAGCCAGCTCGAAATGCGCTTGTGGCCGCACCCTGCAAGTCATGCAGGATTTCCTGGGGCGGACAGGAGAAATCTTCGTGACCAAGGACGGGCGCATGATCACGGCAGTCTTCTGGAATCGAATTTTCATGGTGGGCGGGCAGAGCCAGTTTGTCGAAAGATTTCAGATCGTTTACCGCCGGCCCGATCAGATTGCCATCCGGATCGTGAAGCGAAACGGGTTTGCCGAGAGCATCGAAGAGGATATCAGGCAGATCCTGCGCAAGAACTTCAGCCCCGACATCCATTTCCAATTTGAATACGTGCCGCGCATCGATCCCCAGGCCTCGGGGAAGTATCAGGTGGTCGTAAACGAGGTGGGCCGCCGGCACTAGGAGCTTGGTTCAGCGTACGCGAAGGTGAAAAGATGCGGATTGCCGGCGTAGCCAGCGCCTTTCCCAGCCACTATTACAGCCAGCAGGAGATCACGGCGGCGTTGCAGGCGCGCTGGCAGGACAAGCTTGCCAACCCGGAGGTCGCTAACCGCCTGCTCGCCCGCGTGGGCGTGGGTGGCCGCTACCTGGCCCTGCCGGTGGAAGGCTACGACGGATTGACCGCCTGGGGCAAAGCCAACGACGCCTGGATCAAAGTCGGCGAAGAGCTGGCCGAGAAATCTTTGTGCCGCGCCCTGATGTGCGCCGAAGTCTCCCCCCAGGAGCTGGCGGCGATCTTTTTCGTCTCCATAACCGGCATTGCCAGCCCTTCCATCGACGCGCGTCTGGTGAACCGCATGCGGCTTTCGCCCGCCATCAAGCGCGTTCCCATCTTCGGGCTGGGCTGCGTAGCGGGAGCGGCTGGTCTGGCGCGGGCCGCCGACTACGTGCGGGCCTATCCCGACCAGTATGCGGCGCTGGTCGCGGTGGAATTGTGCTCGCTTACCTGGCAGAGAGACGATCTCTCGGTTGCCAACATCATCTCCAGCGGCCTGTTCGGCGACGGCGCGGCCGCGGTCATCGTTGCCGGAGAACAAGCGGCCCGGTCTTTCCGCCCTTGTAACGGCAAGGCGGCGGTTGCCGGAAACCCCGGCACGGCCGCGGCGGGCGCAGCCAAGGCACTCGCCGGCAGGCACGGTTGGCCGCGCATTCTGGACTCCCGCTCGTCGTTCTATCCCGATACGGAGGATGTCATGGGATGGAAGATCTCCGAAAAGGGCTTTTCCATCGTCCTCTCGACCAGCGTCCCGCGAATGGTCTATGAGCACCTGGCGCAGGACGTGGACGCTTTTCTGGCTGCCAACGGACTGCAGCACGGCGACATCGGTCACTGGATCATGCACACCGGCGGGCCCAAGATTCTGGAGGCCACGGCCGAGGTATTACACTTGCCCGCGGGCGCGCTGGATGCCTCCTGGGAGTGCCTGCGCAAAGTCGGCAATCTTTCCTCCGCGTCGGTGCTGCTGGTGCTGGAACAGTTCGTGAACCAGCGCCGCCCCGCTCCCGGCAGCTACGGGTTGCTGGCCGCCATGGGACCGGGATTTTGCTCTGAGCTGGTCCTGTTGCGCTGGTAGGAACTGCTCGTTTCCCGTTTCCCGTTTCCGTTCTCGACCCAGTTGAAGTCGTGAAACTTGAAACGTGAAACAGAACCCGCTTCCCAGTCCGAGGCAGTCGCCGGTAATATGGAATGACCACAACGACACTCTGGTCCGGAGGGAAGTATGGGTTCTCCTGCGGAAGAGGCACACGAGCTTCAGGAAGCTGCCGAGCGGGCGCACGAATCGCACCTGGCGTCCGTCAGCCTCACCATGGCCATACTGGCCGTGCTGGTGGCCGGCGTGGCCGTGCTTGGGCATCGCGCCCACACCGAAGAGATCATCTTGCAGAACCGGGTTACCGATCAGTGGGCTTATTATCAGGCAAAGAATATCCGCCGCTCAACTTATGAGTTATTTCTGGACCAGTTGCGCATTGCGGAGTTCAAGGACAAGAAGGCCGTCGAAAGCCTGAAGACGAAGTATCAGAGCACAATCGAAAAGTACGCCAAAGACCAGAAAGAGATCGACGCGGAAGCGCGCAAGCTCGAGCACGAGGTTGACCTGGAGCGCAGGCGCGCGGACCGCTTCGATCTGGGAGAAAGCTTTCTGGAGGTCGCACTGGTGGTTACCTCAATCACCCTTCTGACCCGAAAGCGCCTCTTCTGGGGAATGGGGATCCTGGCGGCTGTAGTAGGGGTCGCGATCGCGGCCATGGGTCTAATGCTGCATTAGCGGGGGCAGGGGTTCAGCGCTTCTGGGCGGTGGCGGCGGAAGGCGGGTTCGGGACTGTGGGAGCTGGGAGCACGTAGATCAGCTCACCTGGCCGGGCGTAGCGAAACTGCTCGCGGGCTTCCTTTTCGATGGCCTGCGGGTCGCTTTTGAGCTGCCTGATGCGCTGCTGCAGCTTCTCGTTCTCCGCTTGCGACTGCTGTATCTGGCGCTGTAGCTGCTTGTACTCGCTGAGCTTCTGCCGGTACGCCATCATCCCATTGGCGCCGAAGACCACGCGATAGCAGAGCCCGCCGGCAAAGAGCACAACCGCTGCCGTCGCCAGCCACTGCCGGCGAGAGTACAAATGAGCAATCATTTGCTGCAAAAACATTCCTTAACCCTACTCGAATATCCACTCTTTGGCGGCGGCGCTGAGTTTCCTCAGCCCGTCCTGGCTGCGCGCCTCGGTATAAACCCGCACCACCGGCTCGGTTCCGCTCACGCGATAGCAGAGCCAGGAGCCATCGTCGAGCACCAGCTTCAGCCCGTCCGTGCGAACCACCTGAACAACCTTGCGGGCGGCGAACTCGCGTGGCTCCGCCTGTAACTTTTCAGTAAACTTCTGCTTGACCTCCCCGGTCAAGTGGAAGTTCTCCCGCAAAGGGTAATACGAACCAACTTTGGCAAATACCGACTGCAATTGTTGCCCCAGCGACGCCTTCCGCCTGGCCACCATCTCGCAGCAAAGCAGCCCTGCCAGCACGCCGTCTTTTTCCGGGACGTGGTGGCGAATGGAGAGCCCCGCGCTCTCCTCGCCGCCGATGGCGATCCTGTCCTGCTCGATCAGCTCGCCCAGGTACTTGAAGCCGACCGGGGTCTCGTGCAGCTCCACCTTGTGGTATTCGGCCAGGGCGTTGATCAGGTTGGTGGTGGCCACCGATTTGCCGACGCCGTTCCTCCACCCGCGGCTCTCGACCAGGTAGTCGAAAAGCAGGGCGATCACGTAGTTGGGGGAGATATAAGTGCCGTCGGCATCGACTATGCCGAAGCGGTCGGCGTCGCCGTCGGTGGCGATGCCGATCGCGGCGCCGGTCTGCCGCATCTTGTCGCGCAGCTCGTTGAGCAGATGCCCATCGGGCTCGGGCGCGTGCCCGCCAAAGAGCACGTCGCGGCGGTCGTGGACCGTGGCCACCTCTATCCCGTTAGCCCGCAGCAGGTCATCGCTGTAGCCGCGCGCCGCTCCCCAAAGCGGGTCGAAGCAAACCTTGAGACCGGCCTTGCGGATCGCCGCGAAGTCGATGATCTCCTGCAACCGCTTCAGGAAATCGCTTTTGACGTCGATCTCCTCCGGCTTGACTTGCGGGCTTGCCGGGCTGGCGGAGGGCGCGCCGCCCTGGCCGGTGGCGATCTCGGCCTCGATGCGGCTGGTCACTTCCGGCAAGGCCGGGGCGCCATCCGAGGTCGAGAACTTGATGCCGTTGTACTCCGGCGGATTGTGACTGGCGGTGAAGTTGATGGCTCCGTCGGTCTTGCGGGTGAGGATGGCCCAGGCGATGGCCGGGGTGGGTGCGGGTTCGGAAACAATCAGCGGCTGGATGCCGTAGGCCAGCAGCGTCTCGCTCGCCAGGCCGACAAAGCTCTCGCCCAGAAAACGCGGGTCGCGGCCCACAATCAGCCGCGCTCCCCGCGGCTTGACCTGCGACATGTAACGGGCAATGCCGGTTATGGCCCGGCGCACGTTGGCAAAGGTAAACTCGTCGGCCATTACGGCCCGCCACCCGGAAGTGCCGAACTTTATTGGAGTAGCCATGCAGCTCCCGCCCCAACAGACGCAAGAACGGCGTATGTCCGGGCTGGAAATTAATGTTAGATGCTCCCCGGCATCCGCGCCAATGCCGCGGCTGGTACCAGGCGAGTTACCCCGCGGCGCGGATGCTGAGGCGCAATTCCCGGCCGGCGGCTGCGGCCCAAGCTTGTTTCCGTATTGCTCCACGCGTACTTATAATGCAGCCATGACCGACAAACGGCTTGTATTGTCGACCTGCGGTTCACGCGAAGTGGCGCTGAAGATCGCGCGCGCCCTGGTGGGCGGCCAGATCGCGGCCTGCGTCAACGTGGTTGGTCCGATCGAGTCCGTCTACCGCTGGAAAGGAAAGGTCGATAACGCGCAAGAGTTCCTGCTGCTGATCAAGACCACGGCCGAGAACTTCGAGCGCCTGTGCGCGCAGATTCGCAGCCTGCATCCCTATGAACTGCCCGAAGTGCTGCAGTTCACGGTGGAAACCGGCCTGGAAGCCTACCTGGACTGGATCGGAGAATCGGTTACCGACACCGGGCCGTGAGAAGCCCTGCTTAAGGGCAGCCGAGAGCGGCTGCCCGTACGTGTTCTTCGTTATTCGTTCGTTGTGTTGGGCTGCCTCAGCGTGCGGCGCGACTGTTTTGGGTGGCGTAGTAGCCGCTGCGGGTGCGCACCTGCAAGCGCTTGTAACCCGAGGCGCGCGCTTCCACCTTCACCTGATGGTAGCCTCCACCGCGCTGGGCGGTGCCGGGCTTGTAGCCGATGACGTACTGGTTGCGGATGTCGTGCGCCACCTGGCGGCTGATTTCATCGACTTCGCTGAGATCCTTGGGGAAGTAGGCCACTCCACCGGTCTGTTCGGCCAGCGTCCTCAAAGCGGTACGGGCACGCCTCAGGCGCTCTCCGCCGAGTATCCCGATGGTGTAGATGGTGGGTCCACCGTCGATTGCGACCTTGCGCACCGCCGTCTCGAGGTTGTCCAGGCTGGCCGTGTCCTCGCCGTCGGTCACCACCAGCAGCACTTTTTTCTCGTCGGGGGGCGCGGTCTTCATGAGGTGCTCGGAGGAGGCCACCACGGCATCGTACAAGGCGGTGCCGCCGCGCGCCTCGATGTGCTCGAGGGCATTCTTCAGCAAGCTGATGTCGCCGGTGTAGTCCTGGTCCAAGTAAGGCGTCTGGTTGAAGTTGACGACAAAGACTTTGTCTTCAGGGTTGCTGGCTTTGACGAGATTGATGGCCGCCTGGTTCACCGCCGGGCGCTTGTCGCGCATGGAGCCGGAGTTATCCACCAGGATGCCCAGCGCCACCGGCACATCTCCCTTGTGGAACGAGGTTATCTTCTGCGGCTGCCCGTCCTCGAAGACGACGAAAGCATTGCGGTCGAGGCCGGTGATCAGACGCTGCCGCTCATCGACTACCGTGGCGTGCAGCGTAACCTCTTCGACTTGCTTCTTGAAGACAAAGACGCCGCCCTCCTCGCTGTCCGGGGCCTGGCCGCCAGGCACCTGAACAGTATCGCCCGGCTGGTTGGGGGCGGGAGCCGCAGGTTGCTGCTGGGGCATCTGGGGCGGCGGCGCGGGCATGGGATTCCCCTGCCCGATACCAGTGGACTGCTGAGGAGCGCCCGTAGCTGGCGCAACTGTCCACAGGACAAGAGAAAGCAAAAGCGCCAGAGGAACAAGTCTATTCACTGGGAGCATAATAACCCGTTCTCGCGTAAACCGAAAGTGGCGAAAGGCCCTTCGGGGGCCGAAGCTTGATCTTGATTTTGCGCCACTTGCCATCGTGGGCTGCACTCATTGGACGGTATCCGGGAACATATTGGTTGCGTAGCTCCAGCCCAATCTTCGCCGCCGTGGCCGCCAGATTCCCGGGAGCGACGGCCAAGATCCGGCTGGCGGAGGATGCAGCCGGCGGTCTCCGGCGAACGCCGAAGTTGCCTTTGCCGGGGTGGAAGGCTGCTACAATCAGCTCAGTTTCTACAACTTCACCGGCTGGCCTATGTGGTTCTCCCCTAAACTGTTGGCGGCGGCAACCCGCAGAGAACGGCGTCACCACACGCTCTCGGGCAGTGGGCCGGGGAGCAAGGCTTTTGCCATCCTGATTTTGCTTCTGCTCACTTCCACCGTGCTGGAGGCACAATCCGGCTCGGACAGGCAATTGCGCGTCTTTGCCCCGCAGACTACCTACGATGTGCCGGTCCTCGAGCACAACGGCGCCGCCTACGTTGGGCTGTTTGAAACCCTGGAACCGCTGGGACGGGTTGAATCGCGTATTGACCAGGGCAGGTGGAAGCTGACCTTTGCCGCTCCTGGCTCACGTTCCGTCGAGGTGGAGTTCACCGAAGGAAGCAGCCAGGGCAAGCTTGCCGGCTCCGCATACGAGCTGCCGTCAGAGTTCATAATTCTCCACGAGCGCGGCTTGGTGCCGGAAAGTTCCCTGGGCGGCGTGCTGCCGCGCCTGCTGGGCCGCCAGGTGCAGCTCAAGCCGGGCGACCGGCTGCTGATTGGCGTAGCCGGATTCAGCTTCAGCCAGCAGCTTCGCCGCAACCCCTCGCAACTGGTTCTCAGCTTTCCCGCGCCCGTCAATCCCATGATTTCCACCGAGCCGGGCAATATTCACCTGACGTTTACCCGCGAGCCCGTAATGCCGCCAACAGCCGGTGGGGAGCACAAGTTCTCTGACCCGATCTTTAAGTCCAGCTCCGCCGTGAGCGCCAATGGGGCGCTGCAACTGACGGTCAACGTGACGCGGCCGGTAATGGCTGCATTTTCCGATAGCGGACGGACGATCACCATTTCGCCGCTGCCGGACACGACTCCACCGGCGCCGCAAGCAGCCGAAAAGAGCGCGCCTCAGCCGGCTTCCGCGACGCCAGCAACCGCTCCTGCGCCGGCTCCTGCGGCAACAGCTACGCCTCCGCCTGGCCCCCCGGCAGCGCCCTCACCGCCGCCTCCCGGGCCGCCAAACGCAGCGGTTGCCGGGGCGGAAAAGCCGGTGGTGGTGATCGATGCAGCCCATGGCGGCAGCGATTCCGGCGCCGCGTTGCCGGTCAAAGGTTCGGAAAAGGAGTTAACGCTGGAGATGGCGCGCCTCATCCAGCGCGAGTTGCAATCGCGGGGCTTGGCGACGCTGATGCTCCGCACCAGCGACGCGAACCTCAGCCTCAACCAGCGCGCGTCCACCGCCAATGCCGCCCGCATTCTCGCCTATATTTCCGTTCATGCGGCGGGCGAAGGTCACGGCGTGCGCCTTTATACGGCGCTCCTGCCGCCCACTTCCAAGGCCCCTGCGCGCAAGCAGTTTTTGCCCTGGGATAAAGTTCAGTCCAGTTGGCTGGAGTTGAGCGGCAGCCTCGCCGGCTCCATCGCCGCTGAACTGAACCAGCGCCGGATCGAGGTGCGGGCCATGGCCATGCCTTTGCGCCCGCTGAATAACATCTGGGCGCCGGCGGTGGCCATCGAGATCGCTCCCCAAGAGGCGGGCAAGGCGATCAACACCGGCAATTACCTGCGCACGATTGCAGCCTCGGTTTCGGCGGGAGTGGCAGCCATAAACTCCAAGCTGGAGGCGGCGCAATGAGCGCACTTTACCGTAGCTACTCTCTGAAGGCGGCAAGCCGGCGAGAACAGCTTCGGTGTGCGCTTATCCGTTTTCGAACTGTCATGCTGAGCGCAACCGGGGCCCCCGGCAGAGGCCGATTTTGCGTCTGCCGGGGTGGTGAAGCGAAGCATCCCCGCACTGCTGGCATGAAGACGGGGCTGCAGGATTCTATAGAGAAAACCCAAACAGCACAGGTTAGGACAGTTACATGGGATGCTTCGCGCCTCCTGCCGGAGTCGCTCAGCAAGACACGCGAAGTAGCATGTTTGGCTTTCCCCAGATTCATTTTTCAAGGACCTGTCCTACGGTGCCCCTGGGAGGCGGCGCAATGATCTCACGCCGCCTGCAGATCGTGCTGGCCGTGCTTGCGGCAATCGCCGTGGGACTCGGATACTACGCTCTGCGCCTCCGCCGTCACGCCGAGGAGGTGCAAACGGCGGTTCACGACAGCCGCCCCATCGCTCCGCCCGTCTCCGGACAGCCGGAGAACGTGCGCCTGTTCCTGGCGGACGATCACGACGGAACCATCAAGGAACAGCAGGTTGCGCTGGCTCTGCCCGCCTCGCCTTCCGGCCGGGCTCTGACTTTGCTGCGGACCGTGACCGCCAACTATCTGGAGAGAACATCAGCTCACCCGTTGGGCGAGGGAACCGACATCCGCAGCGTTTACTTCCTCGGCGACACGCTGGCCGTGATCGACCTGAACGCCGACTTCGCTAACCATCACCGCTCCGGCGCCCTAGTCGAGGAGTTGACCCTCGTTTCCCTGGTGCGCACCCTTTCGGCGGCCTTCCCCAAGCTGATGCAGGTGCGATTCCTGGTGGACGGCAAAGAGCGCGAGACGCTTGCCGGGCACGCCGACCTGACCGCCGTTTATGATGTGAGCTCGATGAATGAGCTCGCCCGGGAGTTGAAGTGAGCGCCCCTAGGATTGCGGTGTTCGATTCCGGCTGCGGCGGGCTGACCGTGCTGCGCGCGCTACTGGCGCTGGTGCCCGATGCCCACTATCTTTACTTCGGGGATTCGGCCCGCCTTCCCTACGGAAACAAATCGCGGGAAACCGTGGCCCATTACACGGTGGAGGCTGCCCGCTTTCTGATTGGCTGCAACACCGCCAGTTCGCTGGCGCTCTACGACGTGAAGAGCGCGCTGGCAATTCCGGTCATCGGAGTCATCGAGCCGGGCGCGGACCATGCCGCCGAACTCAGCCGGCATCGCCAGGCAATCGTGATTGCCACCGAGAACACGGTCAGCAGCCATGCCTATCAGCGGGCGCTGGCGCGCCGCGGCTTCGCCACCTACGAAAAGGCCTGCCCGCTGCTGGTTCCGCTGGTGGAGGAGGGATGGGTCGATCATCCCGTAACCGAGCAGGTCGCTCGCATCTATGTCATCGAGGCCCTGCGCAGCGCGCCTCCAAACACCGACGTAATGGTGCTGGGCTGCACCCATTACCCCCTGCTCCGGCCCCTGCTGCGGCGCGTGGTGCCGCAACGCATAGAGTTTGTCGACCCGGCAGAAAGCACGGCCCAGGCGGTCGCCTCGCTGCTGAACCCTTCGCCGGGACAACCTCCTGCGCCATGCGGTTCGGCCCCCAGCCCGGCGCCAAACGGCGCTGTTGCAGTTGACGCAGTTACGCCGAATGGCGACTCCGGCAGCGCCGAGCCGAAACTCCGCTTCTTTACCACCGACTCGGTGGAAAAGTTCAAACGCCTGGTTCCGCTGTTCCTGGGCCGCCCGGTGGAGCGCGTCGAGCACGTCGAACTGGGGACGTAGAGATCGAAAACATAACTGGAGCGCCCCAGAACACCAGCCCGCTCGATTTTTCCGGGCTGGAATCCCCTCATGATAGATTGTGCTGGTGAACGTTCCTGCCCGCTCCGACCACCGTCTGCCGGACCAGATGCGTCCGGTGAAACTCACGCTCGACTTCATCCGCACCGCCGAGGGTTCCTGCCTGGTGGAGTTCGGCCACACCCGCGTCATCTGCACGGCCTCCATCGAGGAAACCGTTCCCGGCTGGATGCGCAACCTCGGACGAGGCTGGATCACCAGCGAGTACGGCATGTTGCCGCGCTCGACCCTGACCCGCACGCCGCGCGAGAGCAGCCGGGGACGCATCGGCGGCCGCACGCACGAGATTCAAAGGCTGATTGGGCGTTCCATGCGCGCCGTGGTCGACCTGGAGAAGCTCGGGGAGCGCACCCTGTGGATCGACTGCGATGTGATCCAGGCCGACGGCGGTACCCGCACGGCCGCCATCACCGGAGGCTTCGTCGCCATGGCCGCCGCCCTGCGCAAACTTGTAGTGGCCGGCACCCTCAAGCGATTGCCGCTGCGCGACCAGGTAGCGGCCGTCTCCGTGGGAATAGTGGACGGCGTAGCGATGCTCGACCTCTCTTACGAGGAAGACTCGCAGGCCGAAGTGGACATGAACTTCGTCATGACCGGCTCCAACCGCTTCGTCGAGTTGCAGGCGACCGCCGAGCAGAAGCCCTTCACCGACTCCCAACTGGCGCAGATGCTCACCCTGGCACGCAAGGGCCTGGGAGAACTGCTCGCCTTGCAAAAGAGCGTCTTGGGGGAACTGAGGATTGGGCCAGGGTAAGTCCGCCCTTGATTCCGCGTTACTGGCGAGAAAATACCATCTCGCCAGTAACGGCTAGCGATTCCCGTTTTAGGCGTAAGTTGCGAGAAGGCCTGTTTACGCCAATATAGGAGCAGCTACAATGTGGCTGCTGGAGGCTGGCTACTGATTCTCCTAAAAACAGTCAGCATGACCCCGGCAAGACAATTCCTCGGCTCTAATGCGAAAGCGAGTTGAGTTATGACCTACCCTGATGAGCAGTCATCCTCGAAAGTTCTGTATCAGCGTGCAAGGCGCAGTTTACCGGGAGGGAACACCCGCAGCATCGTCTACATGAGCCCATATCCCATTTATGCCGTTCGCGGCTGCGGCTGCCGTGTCTGGGACAGGGATAACGTGCCGCGGATCGATTGTCTTAATAACTTCACTTCACTTATTCATGGTCACGCCCACCCTGAGGTGACCCGAGCCGTCTGCGAGCAGGTAAGCATGGGTTCAGCGTTTGGATTACCGACGGAATCCGAAGTCGAACTCGCGGAATTGCTATGCCAGCGCGTTGCATCCATCGAGAAACTCGTCTTCAATAACTCGGGCACAGAAGCCGTAATGATAGCCATCAGGGCAGCACGCGCCTTCACTGGCAGGCAAAAGATTGCAAAGGTCGAAGGCGCATATCACGGATCATACGATTATGCGGAGGTGAGCCTCGATCCCAGTCCAGAGACTTGGGGCGAGCCGCCGTCCTCGTTGCCATACGCACGCGGCATACCCACGCCAGTACTGAACGATGTCGTCACTATCCCGTTTAACAACTGTGCCAAGAGCGAAGAGCTGATCAGAAAGCAAGGTTCAGAACTTGCGGCTGTGCTCATTGACCCAATGCCAAATCGCGTAGGTCTGATACCTGCCGATCAGGATTATTTGCGAATGCTTCGTCGCGTTACCACCGAAATTGGTGCGGTGCTCATTTTCGACGAAGTCATCAGCTTTCGACTCGGGTACAACGGAGCTCAAGCAATCTGGGGCACACAGGCTGACATCACTGCCATGGGGAAAATCATTGGCGGAGGATTTCCGGTTGGAGCAGTTGGCGGGTGTAGTGAGATCATGGCCTTGTTCGACGCCAGTAAAGCAAAGCCGGCAATTCCCGTCGAGGGCACTTTCTGTGGCAATCCCGTAACGATGCGGGCGGGGTTGGCAACGATGCGCCTGCTGGACCAATCGGCATTCACAAAGCTCAATAGCATGGGTGATCAGGTCCGCAGCGGAATAGCCGAGGCGTTCCGCCATTTAGGTGTAGTTGGTCAGGTGATTGGTGCTGGATCACTGCTGAGGGTGCATTTTACCGATCGCTCACTGCGGGATTATCGTTCCGCTTTTCCGAGCAAAGAAGAAGCAGAGATGCTTGCCACATTTCATCGCAATCTTCTGAACCGAGGCATCTTGGCTGCGCGATCTGGGATGATGGCGCTCTCAACAACAATGACCGACGACGAGATTGCGGAGATCGTCGAAGCCGCCAGTGGTGCGATCCAAGCTGTTGCTGGGCGGCATTTGACGAGGCACGGTACGGCGCAATCATCGTAGTCAGATGCGCCCGGTGGAGATGGATGTCTTCATAACTAGCGAAGAATCGGCTTCTCATAAGTTTGCCGGGGCCGATTCCCGTTTTGGGCCAAACAAGTGAGAAGGCCTGTTCTCGCCAGTCTGACGACTGCACATTAGTTCCGTGTAGCCCATAACCATCAACTGAACACGGCTGACTTCCCAGAACGCGACTTCTGGCCCGCACAGGCGATCGATGTCTGCACAAAGGCCATGTGTTCGAAGCGAATTGCTTCCCGGTAAATATTCATACGTGGCTGGAGTGCTTCTATCTGCCAGTGATTTCGGGGCGGACTGGAACCTTTTGAATAAGCCCGATTTAGGCGATAGAACGTACCGGGTGTAGAATCTCTTCGATTCCGATGCGACTCGAATGCTATGATGCAACGCCTTGTCCTTATGACAGTCATCTGCTGTTTAGTGAGTGCAGGCAGCATCGCACAACAAAGCCAATCCGGCGCGTCGCCCGAGGCACCTCCCGCCAGCGCACAATCGCAAACAGCCCCTCAGGAGACCAGCCCACTACAGAGCGGGGTGGCCTTCGTCCAAGTGTTGCAGCGGAAGTCGTTGGTATTTCCTGACCTCGCTACCAGCACGGGGCCGTTCGACAGCTGGCAGAAGTTTAAGCTGGCGGTAAACCAAAGTGTGTCGTTGTCCACAATCGGTGCGACGCTGATTGGCTCAGCTTACGGCCAGGCGATCAATCGCCCCGCAGGATATAGCCAAGGCGGCGAGGGGTATGGCAAGCGCTTTGGAGCTGACATGGCCCGCGCCGCTTCGGAACACATGTTTGGAACTTTCATGATTGCGTCGGTGTTGCACGAGGATCCGCGTTTCTACGTGAAGAAGAACCTATCCTTCAAGCAGTCGGTCAAGTATGCTGCGGCCAGAGTAATGGTCACGCGCAGTGACTCTGGGGAC
>JBEKQR010000028.1:0-18186 GCA_049519515.1 Candidatus Korobacteraceae bacterium | reverse complement strand
GGCTGGGCGGAAGGAACGTAAGAACAGTTTCGAGTTTCCAGTTTCGAGTGGTTAGAATTGGGGCGCTCTGCGGAGCGCCCTCTTTGTTGCTGTTAGCTCGAATTATTCAATACTAAAGAAGCGTCATCCTGCGCGACGCGCCCGGATTGTTTTTCCCGAGAGCAACTGAACGACCCTCGACTTGAAGTCGAGGGGTTTGGCTATTCTGAATACGCCCCTTGCGGTGCCGTCGGTTCAGAGTTGCCGTCTTGCTCGTCGCCTCGAAGGCGACTGAAAGTTGACCGCTAACAACCGTTTGGCTCATGGCTGCAAAAGCAGCAGCCATATCGCCCAAGATTCTTCGCCTGAAGGCGAGGGGTTTCAACCATCCCCGATGGGGACACTAAGAAGAAAGAACGAACAACGAAGAACTAAGAACCGGGAAGTTGTTATCATCATTTCTGCCGGGGTCTCCAGCGAGCGCCGTGTTTGCGTTTGCCGGGGTGGATTGAGGTGGGCATGAAGAACGTTGGCGAGTGGGCCCTGGAGACGGCGCAGGCGCGCGGCGCCAGTTACGCCGAGGCGCGGGTGGTGCATGAGCGCGACCGGGCGCTGGCGACCAAGAACGGGAAGGTCGGGACGGCTTTGAGCCTGGAGTCGCTGGGGGCCGGCATTCGCGTTATCACCGACGGCGCCTGGGGCTTCGCCGCCACCGAGAACCTGACGCGGGAAGCGGTCGAGCGCTGTGCCGCCGAGGCGGTAGCCATCGCCAAGGCGTCGGCCCTGGTCAAGGAGCGTCCGGTCGAACTGGCTGCTGAGCCGCCGGCGCAGGCCGATTGGAGTTCGCCCTGCCGCATCGATCCCTTCAGCACCTCCATCGAAGACAATCTGGCGCTGCTGATGAGCATCGACGCCGCTCTGCGCGGAGTCGAAGGAGTAACCCTGGCGGAAACCAACCTTAACTTCCGCCGCCATGAGCAGTGGTTTTACAACACGGAAGGCGCTGCCATACACCAGACGCGGACCATCACCGGCGCGGGTTATGCCGCTTACGCCTTCGCGGGCTCCGAGATTCAGAAGCGATCGTATCCCAACTCCTTTGGCGGGCAGTGGCAGAACAAAGGCTACGAGCTGGTCGAGGAGCTCAAGCTGCTGGAGAATGCGCGCCGCATCGGCCAGGAGTGCGTGGCGCTGCACAAGGCGGAGCGCTGCCCGCAGGGACGCATGGCGCTGGTGCTGGATTCCTCGCAGCTCGGCTTGCAGATTCACGAATCCATCGGCCATCCCATCGAGCTCGACCGGGTGCTGGGCATGGAAGCCAACTTCGCCGGCACCTCGTTTCTGACCCTCGACAAGCTGAACAAGCTGCGCTACGGCAGCGAACTGGTGAACGTGGTGGCTGACGCCACCGAGGCCCACGGCCCGGGGCTGGGGACATTCGCCTACGATGACGAGGGCGTGGCGGCGCAGTCGGTGCCCATCATCCAGAAGGGGCTGTTCACCGGCTATCTTTCCGGGCGCGATACGGCGGCGGTGATCGGCCGCGCCCGCAGCGGCGGCAACATGCGGGCCGAGAACTGGAACCGCGTGCCCATCGTGCGCATGACCAACATCAGCTTGCTGCCGGGCGAGCGGCCGCTGACGCTGGAGCAGTTGATCGCCGGGACCGACAACGGCATCTTCATGCAGACCAACCGCTCCTGGTCGATTGACGACAAGCGCTACAACTTCCAGTTCGGCTGCGAGATCGGATGGGAGATCAAGGGCGGCAAGCTCGGACGCATGATCAAGAACCCGTCGTACTCGGGCATTACCACCGACTTCTGGAATTCCCTGGAAGCGCTGTGCTCGCGCGACCAGTGGACGCTGTGGGGCACTCCCAATTGCGGCAAGGGCCAGCCGATGCAGACCATGGGCACCGGACATGGTGCCGCGCCGGCACGCTTCCGCAACGTGCAGGTAGGCTCGGCGTATAGGGGACAGTGAGAATTGTCGTTTCACGTTGCACGTTTCAAGTTTCAAGTTTAGAGTTTCGAGTTTCGAGTCTTTAGGTTGATTCTTTTCTTTGAAGGGGCATGGCTTTACAGGCTGCGGAAAAACGCGCCGAAGCAACAAGCGAGGCGCTATGAGGTGTGGATACTAAAAGACGGCATAACAAGAACTTGTGGTCTCGTTCGATCTGGAATCTGTTTTTCCGCAGCCCGTTTAGCTATGCCGTCCAGAGCAACCGGAATGCGGGCTTTAGAGTGTGCGTGAGAACCTCGGTTACGACTGAGAAGTGGAACAAAGAACTGTCAGCGCCGCGTAGCGGCGATGCTGCGGGGCCCCCAGGAAACGCCGCTTTTGCGTTTCCTGGGGTGCAATTTAGCCCAGCGCTTCAGCGCTGGGAAAGCTAGTGAAAACTTGTCGAGCCCCGTAGGGGCGATGCAGGGGTTCTCACGCACACTCTTTAGCCCCTGAGGGGATTGGTAGTTGTTTATGTTATGTGCTTTTCCCCCAGCGGCTAAAGCCGTTTAGGTTGCGGGTCTGAGGGGCGCGGCTAAAGCCGCGCCCCTTCAAAGAATTCGCGTAATAAGCCATTAAGCTGCGCGTGGACTTGAAACTTGAAACTCGAAACTTGAAACTGCTTTACAGAGTAGAACGATGCTAGACCGTGACAAAACCCGCGACATTTTCGCGCGCATTCGCCGGCTTTCCTCCGCCGATGAGCTGGAGCTGATGGTCAGCGGCGGACGCAGCGCACTTACCCGCTTCGCCAACAATGTCATCACCCAGAACGTCGCCGAGGAGAACGCCGAGGCTTCGCTGCGGGTGGTCTTCGACGGGCGCACGGCGCGCGCCGGCACCAACCGCTTCGACGAGGAGAGCCTGCGGCGGCTGGTGCAACAGGCCGAGGCGCTGGCCAAAGTGCAGCAGCGCGATCCCGGGCTGCTGCCCGTGCCCTCGTCCGAGGAAGCCGGAAGCGAGTTGGCTCCAAGCCGGTGGTTCGAGGAGACGGCCGCGGTGGATGCCCGGCAAAGGGCCGAAGCGGTGGGCGGCATGGTGCGCGCGGCCAAGCGCGAGGGGCTGACTGCCGCCGGAATTTTTGCCGTCTCCGAGCACATGGAGGCGCTGCTTAACTCGGCCGGGCTCGACCGCTACTACGCGCAAACCTCCGCCGAGTCCTCGATCACCATGCTGGCCGCCAATTCTTCGGGCTGGCAGAAGAGCAATTCGCCCGACGTGCGGCAGATCGATGCTTCCGCACTCGCCGCGCGCGCGGCGGAAAAGGCCAAACGCTCCGCCAATCCCAAGGAGCTCGCGCCCGGCAAGTACACGGTGATTCTCGAGCCCGCGGCGGTCCTGGACCTGGTGGGCTTCATGTTCTGGGATTTCGGCGGCACGGCGCTCGTGGACCAGCGCTCGTTTTTGAACAACCGCGTGGGACAAAAGATTTTCGGCGGCAACATCACCATCTACGACGACGTCTGCCACGCGCTGCAGTCGGGGCCGCCATTCGACGGCGAAGGCGTCCGCCGACAGCGGGTGCAACTGGTGAAAGACGGGGTGGCCAAGCACCTCGTCTATGCTCGCGGAACCGCGCGCCAGATCGCCGCGCACCCGGAACTAGCTGCCCAGCTTGGCACGGTGCAGCCGACCGGCCACGGCTTCCCATTGCCGAACGAGATCGGCGAAGCGCCGCTGAATATCGTCTTCGAAACGCCGGGCGAGACCAGCACCCTGGAGCAGATGGTCAGCGAGACCGAGCGCGGCGTCTACGTCACCCGTTTGTGGTATATCCGCGAGGTGGACCCGTACGAGAAGATCCTGACCGGCATGACCCGCGACGGCACCTTTCTGGTGGAGAATGGCAAGCTCCAGCATGGCATTCTCAACTTCCGCTTCAATGAGAGCCTGCTGCACATGCTCTCGAACGTGACCGCCATGGGCAGCCCTATGCGCGCCAGCGGCGAAGAGGCCTTCGACATGGTCGTCCCCGCCATGAAGGTGAATGAGTTCAACTTTACCGAGGTAACGAAGTTTTAGGAGATTTAAGATTGTAGATTGCAGATTGAGTCGTGAGCTTTTCAATCTTCAACCTGCAATCTTAAATTTGAAATATAACGATGCCCACACATCCGATCCAAGTCGCGCGGCTGACCAGCTCCACCGAGCTGTCGGACCAGACCAAGCACCTCGAATTCGAAATCCCCGGGATGCAGCAGTTTGATTTCAAGCCGGGCCAGTTCGTCTCCCTGCGCGCGCCGCGGGCGGACGGCAAGCTGATGACCCGCGCCTATTCGGTGGCGTCGGCGCCGCGCGACAACTGCTTTGACGTCTGCCTGAACCGGGTGGAGAACGGCTTCATGTCGAACTATCTTTGCGACCTGGAACCCGGCGCGCAGGTCGATTTCCACGGGCCGCACGGGCTGTTTGTGCTGCGCGAGCATCGCCAGGATGCCCTATTCATCGCCACCGGAACCGGTATCGCCCCCTTCCGCGCCATGGTGCAATGGCTGTTCGCCGATCCGGCGCGCAACGCGGGACATTGCTTCTGGCTCATCTACGGCACGCGCTACCCGAAAGACATCTACTACGGCGAGGAGTTCCGGCGAACGGCCGCCGCCCATCCCAATTTCAATTACATTGTCACCTTGAGCCGCGCCCCGGAAGAGTGGACCGGACGGCGCGGCTACGTGCAGGAACGGGTGCGGGAGGTGGTCGGCAATCGCCGCGACATGCAGGCCTACATCTGCGGGCTGAACGACATGGTAACGGCCACGCGGGAGCTGCTGCA
This sequence comes from Candidatus Korobacteraceae bacterium, assembly GCA_049519515.1. GTDB lineage: Bacteria > Acidobacteriota > Terriglobia > Terriglobales > Acidobacteriaceae > CAWBRT01. The sequence continues at coordinate 13,430 of JBEKQR010000028.1, read as the reverse complement.
AAACGAACTGGGGTGGGACCGGCGGCAGATATTCTACGAGCGGTACGACTGAAACCATTTCACATTTTTGATTTTCGATTTTTGATTTCAGATTGAGCACGGCCGGCGATTGTGTTCAGCACCCCAACAACAACGACGGCAAAACACAGAGGCTAAAGCCCATTCATAACCCGTCCGCAACTCGCTGGGCTAAAACCCGGCGCTTTCACGAAACCCCTTGGATACTTCAACTTTGCGTCCGTACAGGCGCTCCGAGTCCTGGCACATTGCAAATCTAAAATCTGAAATCAAAAATCTTAAATGAACTACCAGGTGTTGTAAGCGGTTCCGTCCAAGCCGGTGCGGGTCGAGCCGCTATGCACGTCGGCGATGCCGGGCTGTGTCTGGTCAAGGCTGCGCAGCGAGTCTTCCATTTCCGTGGTCCAGGTATCGGAGGCGGCGGTGAAGGGGTCTTTGGGAAGGGACTTGATGTAGCCGGCTGAGACCAGGTCCTGCAGGGTTTGCGGCGCCCTCTGCTTGTCGAGCGTGTACTGGTCGATGGCGTTGCGCAAGGTATAAAGATCTTCGCGCAGCACCGATTCACGCGCGCGGACGATCGACTGCTGATAAAGCGGCACGGCGATGCCCATCAGGATCACCATGATCAGGATGACGATCATCATCTCGATCATAGTGAAGCCCCGGCAACGGGCCCATGCCCTCGAGGCCACGCCCGGCCTGCCGGCAGCCAATTCAACCTGCGACGATTTTTGCATCCACCTGGCGCTCATCACCAATCCTGGTACTTCGAACCATCCAGCGCGGTGTCCAGTGACTTCGAATAAACGTCGAAGACATTCTGTCCGCCCCAGGAGGTCGAGTCGGGACTATCCTGCAGGGACCGCAATCCCCAGTCCGTGCTTTTGGTCATGGGATCGATGGGGATCTTGCGGAGAAAACGAATCTTCTTGCTCTGTACGTCGATGCCCTTGGCCAGGGTTTCCAAATCGGGCGGGTAGCCTTCGCTGCCGAGCTTGATCTGGAAGGCGCCGCGATCGGCGGCATCCTTGTAGCGGTCGATGGCGTCGCGAATCTCCCACAGCCGGGTGCGCAGCTCGCGCTCCCTCTCGCGCTTTATGGCCGTGCGCACGACGGGAATGGCGGCCCCGGTCAGAATCGCGATCAGAGCAATGGCAACGATCAATTCCACCAGGGTGACGCCACGGGCAGCCTGGGAGCCGGGGCCCCCAGCAATCCCGCTTTTGGATTGCTGGGGTGGAAGGCCGGGGCCCCCAGCAATCCCGCTTTTGGATTGCTGGGGTGGAAGGCCGGGGCCCCCAGCGCGCCAGCTTTGCAGGCCGTGGCGGCAGGCCCGCCGCAATCCCTGGCCATGTCTTGCGAAATCCCGCTCTGTTTCCGTCGCGTGAATACCCACCGCCCTATTGTAGCGGTTCATCAACTCAGATGCCCGATTCCCGGCCGGAAGTGAGCCGCTTGAATTTCCCAGGAAAGCAGGTGCTCACGTCCTGATTCCCGGCAGGCCGTGGTTGCATACGCTTGGGTGGAGAATGTGCCACCTCTTACTTGACGCTGACCACTGCCTGCGAACCGCTGGCGTTGGTGGCCTGCATGGTGGGGTCGCGCAACACCGTCCGGTTCACGCTCAGAGTGCACTCCCCCGGATTCTTGGCCAGGAACGTCAAGGTAAAGACGGTGCCGGTGCCGGAAACGCCGGGTGTGGAGGGCGGGCGCGAGGCCGTCATCTGGATGGTTCCGGCGCTCGTGTCTTCGCGGTGAACCAGGGCTACAGCCTGCCCGTCTTTACTCAGCAAGTCGCCATTGGAGACGTTGAGCAACTGCAGAATCTTGGAATCGAACGTCACCAGCACGGGCACGGAAGCCACGTTTTGCGCGCCGTTCAGCTTGATATCGACGGTGAAGGTGCTCCCGACCTTCTGGCTGAGCGTCGCCGGCTCGAAGCTGATCACCGGCCCGGCCCCCATTGGCCCCAACTGCTGCATCGCCGGAGGCACGGTTGCCGGTGGCATGAGCTGCGCCTGCTGGGCAGGCGGCGGGACTCCCGCCGGCGGCGCGGTAGCGGGCGGTCCGGCCGGCGGAGCGCTTGCCGAAGGCTGCGGCGCCGGCTGTGCCGGGGCGCTGGGCGCTGGGCCGTATGCTTGCGGCGGCTTTATCAGAACTGGCACTGGCGGCGCCGGTGGCGGCGCGGCAGGCGTTGGTTGCGCGGCGGCTGCCGGCGCCGGCTGGGGCGCGGCTGCAGGAGGCGTCTGGGTCCGGCGTATCTCAATGGCGTTGGCCGTCCCTATATCGACCGAGCGCGTGTTGTATTCGCTCACGTCGAGCTTGCGGACGATATGCGGTTTGAGCACAAAAACGATCTCGTTCTCTATGCGCTCCTTCTGACTCTGGCCGAACAAGTACTTCAAAATAGGAACTTGCGAAATCCATGGAAGCCCGCTGGTAGTGTCGGTAAGCGAGTTTTCCACAAAACCGCCGATCAGGTTCACCTCGCCTTCGCGAATGCGTATCTCGTGTTCGATGCGATCCTGCCCGATGACCGGCTGGTTGATGCCGCCGATGTTCTGGAAACTCACCACCGAAGAAATCTCGAACAGGATCTTCATGCTGACTTCGCGGTTCTGGTGAATGTGCGGGGTCATGTCGACGTTTACGCCGACGTCGATGTAGTTGAACTGCGTATTGACCAGCGGGTTGATGCCGACGCCGCCGATGCCCGGCTGGAACGAGCCGGTGGCCACGGGAACGCGCTGGCCGATCTTCAGGGTGGACTTTTGCCCGTCCACGGCGCGCAGTTGCGGCTGCTGGATGACCTTGGTGCGACTGTCGTTCATCAGGAACTGCACGCTGGTGGAGGGAATGCTGACGGCGAAGTTGCGCGCGTTGAGGTTGGCCAGATCATTCAGCGTCAGCCCATTGTTGGCGGCGGTGCTAGTAGAGGACGTCGACGTACTCGAGGTGGTGCTGGTGGACAGCGGGTTGGTGCTTTGCAAGGTAATGGTGGGGTTAGCCGTAGAGGAAAACGGCATTTGGATTCCCAACTGGCGCAGCTTGTCGCGCGAAACCTGCATGATGGCGGCTTCGACCACGACCTCCGGCTTGGCCTTGTCGATGTCGTTCAGGATCTTTTCCGCCAGCGCAATCTGGTCGGCTGTGCCGCGCACTACGATCGCCCCGGAACTCTGCAGTTGCTGCACTCGCGGCAGCTCCAGCAGGGTACGCAAAGTGTTGGTTGCGTCCTGGATGTCGGTCGGGGTGCTCCAGTTCGCCAGGTAGAAGGTGCGCACCACCTGCTGCTCGATTTCGTTGCGCTTGTTCTTGGTGTCGGCGGCGATGAAGATGGTGTTGGGGGTAACCGGCCGCCAGAAGGTCTTGGATTCCAGCGCGGTGATTCGCAGCGCGTCATAAAGGCTGACGTTGTTCAGCTCGATGCGGATGCGGCGGGAGGTGTAGTCCGGGTCGAACAGCACGTTGATTCCGGCCAGCTTGCCGATGGTCTCGTAGATTACCTTGCTGTCTTCGCTCAGCTTCAGAGTGATTGGCACGTTGGAAATTGGCGCCAGCTCCACCGGGCCGCCGGCCTGCGCGGCCAGGGGACTCAGCCCGGAGGGAGTGGGAGGCGGCTGCGAGGGTGCGCGCTTCCGGCGTTCGATGGCTTCGTTGGTGCGCCGTATCTCCTGGTCGGCGATCGAGCTTGCTGGATCTATCCGCTTGGCCGCCTGGAATTCGGCCAGCGCCTCCTCGAGGTTGCCCTCATCGCGCAGTTGCTCGCCGCGATGCACGTGGGCTGCGGCCGCCAGGAACCTGGTCCGCGTCATGGCAAGCCGGTAGCTCATCTCTTTCGGCTTTTGCTGGTAGGCTTGCTTGTAAAAGTTATAGGCGGCCTCGAAGTTCTCCCGGACCTCAGCCTCCTGCCCTTTTTTGAAGAGCGCTTTGGCTGACTTAGATGAGTCGGCGGCGACGGCGAGAACAGTTGCCAGGATGGCGAGCAGTACCACCATCCCTACGCGCTTCAGGCGTCTCATTCCACTCCTTGGCATGCGACGGTCAGGCGTCAACATGCGACGGTCAGGCGTCCGGTCCGCCGGGAATGCAGCTTGGCGGACTCATGGGAGTACTCTGTAGGATTAGGTTGCCGGCTCCCCATCCAGTTGGCTCCCTTGACCTCTGCAAAAGCACGGGGACTTAAAAGCCCGCAGGCCGAAAAACAGGTGAACGCATTATAGCATCCGCTTATAGCTAAACTCTTCGCCTGTGCTAGCATACGAATCTGCGCGGTGCGCCCGGTTTTCCACCCCAGCAATCCAAAAACGGGATTGCTGGGAGCCCCGGGTCGAGGCCGGCAGAGGCAGCAACCGCGTTTGCTGGGGCCGTCTTTATTCTGTATTCTGCCCAGGTGGTCACGAAATAATGGCTCGCAATTCCCCACCACAAACCCGACAGGAAAAGCCCAAAAACGTCCGCCGCGACCCAGTTGCCGCCGGAGAGCGCGACGCCACCACCAACCGCGCCGCCTCTCACCACTACTTCCTCGAGGAGCGCCTGGAAACCGGCATCGTATTGCAAGGCACCGAGGTCAAGTCCATACGCGAGGGCAGGGCCAACCTGAAAGATGCATACGGGCTGGTGAAGGACGGAGAGTTGTTCCTCATCAATGCCCATATTGGGCCTTATGCCCACGGCAATATCTTTAACCATGAACCCCTGCGCAGCCGAAAGTTGTTGGCCAACAAGAGAGAAATCCTGAAGCTGGACACCAAGGCCCAGCAGAAAGGGTTGACCTTAATCCCCACGCGCATGTACTTCAAGAATGGGCGCGTGAAGGTTGAGATCGCCGTGGCCCGCGGCAAGCAGCTCTGGGACAAGCGCGAAACCGAGCGCCGCCGCGATGCCGACCGCGAGGCGCGCCAGGCCATGGCGCGCGGCCGCAACCACTAGGGGTTAGGGATCAGGGAATAGGGTTTAGGGAATGAAGAAGCCCATCTCCGCTAATCCCTAACCCCTAATCCCTAAACCCTTACGAAAGGAAGCAATGAAGACCGTTCTTTCCACGCAATCTCCTTCCCAAATTGAAAGCGAATGCCTGATCGTTGGCGTTCTCGATCATGGCGATAAGCAAAATCCCAGGCCCGAAACGCTTACCGGCGACAACGCCATCCGCGAGGCGGCGCGCGAGCTGATCGCCTCCAAGGAGATTACCGGCAAGCCGTTCGAGACCGTGCTGCTGCACCGGCCGCAAGGGCTGCGGGCCAAACGCATCCTGTTCGCCGGCGGCGGCAAGGCCGACAAGTTTTCACCCTCCGAACTGCGCAAGCTCGCCGGCAGCGGCATACGCTTTCTGAAGGGCAAGAACATCAAGAGCTTTGCCGTGCTCGCTCCCGAGCCCGGGAGCATGCAAGGCGCCGCCCTTCCGGATGCGGTGCGCGCCATCGTCGAGAGCGCATACGCAGCCGATTTCGATCCCGATTACTACCGCAGCGACCGCAAAGACCAGGCGGTGCAGGAGTTTACGATTGTCGTCGCAAAAGATGCGGAACCCGCATCGCTTGAGCGGGCGATGGAGGAGGGCCGCATCATCGGCGAGTCCCAGAATTTTACCCGCGACCTGGTGAACGAGCCCAGCAACCGCATGACGCCCACCATTCTGGCCGAGCGCGCCAAAAAGATGTGCGATGAGGTCGGATTGCCGTGCGAGGTCTACGGGCCCGACCGCATAAAGGAGCTCAAGATGGGCGCCTTCTGGAGCGTCGCCCAGGGCTCGGACGAGGAGCCGAGGCTTATCGTCATGCGCTACGAGCCGCAGGGTGCTCCGCCCTCTCCGGTGCTCGGGCTGGTCGGCAAGGGCATAACCTTCGACACCGGCGGCATCAGCATCAAGCCGGCCGACGGCATGGAGAAGATGAAGTACGACATGGCCGGGGGCGCCACCATGATCGGGGCCATGCGCGCCATTGCCCTGCTCAAGCCCAAGGTGCGCGTCATTGGGGTGGTCTGCGCCACCGAGAACATGCCCAGCGGCAAGGCGCAAAAGCCCGGAGACGTACAGATCGCCATGAGCGGCAAGTCCATCGAGATCATCAACACCGACGCCGAAGGCCGGCTGGTGCTCGCCGACGGCTTGCACTACGCCCGCCAGCTCGGCGCCACTCACCTGCTGGACGCCGCCACCCTCACCGGCGCCTGCGTTGTCGCTCTCGGCTACGTGAACGCCGGCATCTTCAGCAACGACGAAAAATTCTTCGAGCGCTTCTCCCAGGCGCTGGAGCGCTCCGGCGAGAAGATGTGGCGCATGCCGGTGGACGCCGAATACCAGGAGCAGATCAAGTCGGAGATCGCCGACATCAAGAACACCGGCGGGCGCTGGGGAGGCGCGGTCACGGCGGCAATGTTCCTCAAGGAGTTCGTCGAAGAGACGCCCTGGATTCACCTCGACATCGCCGGTACCGCCTGGATCGAAGACAGCAAACCATGGATTGCGAAAGGTCCCAGCGGAATCGCGGTGCGCTCGATCATCGAGCTGGCGCGGCAGTTGGGGTAGTTTAACCATAGAGGACACAGAGGAACACAGAGTTGTTTCACGTTGCACGTTGCACGTTTCACGACTCGAAACCATGCTGGTGTTATGGGCGCTTCGCGTCGTGCAACGTGAAACGGGAAACGGCTTAGCAAAATGTACGTCGATTCACATGCCCACATCGAAGGCCGGCAGTTCGCGAGCGATCGGGCGGAGATGCTGGCCCGGGCGCGCCAAGCGGGCCTGGTTGCCCTGCTGGCGATTGGCAATGGCGACGGCCCGGACAACGTGGAATGCGCGATTCCCTATGCCGAGCAGCACGACTGGATCTGGGCCAGCGTCGGAGTGCATCCGCATGAAGCGCGGCTGGCCAGCCGCGATGCCTACGACAAGATGGCGCGGCTGGCGCGGCATCCGCGCGTGATCGCCTGGGGAGAGATCGGGCTCGACTACTTTTACCTGCATTCGCCCCGCGAGGTGCAGCAGCGGGTCTTCGTCGAGCAACTGCAACTGGCATCGCAGGCGCGCAAACCGATCATCATCCACTGCCGGCCTTCGACTGACTCCCAGGACGCCTGGGACGACCTTTTCCGCCTGCTGGGCGCCCATTGGGCCGTCCCACATTTGCCAACCTCAGCAAATGTGGGCCACTTAGCCGCAACAACGGCGCCTGCCGGGGGGCCTCCGGGCGGAATTCTGCATTGTTTTACCGGCCAGCCGGAGCACGCGCGCGCCGCGCTGGAGCTGGGCTTCATGATCAGCTTTGCCGGCAACATCACTTATCCGAAGGCGCAGAACATCCGCGATGCGGCCGGCGAAGTGCCGGCGGACCGCTTCCTTATCGAGACCGACTCGCCTTACCTGGCGCCTATTCCCCATCGCGGCAAGCGCAACGAACCCGCTTTCGTGGTGGAAGTGGCGGCCAAAATCGCCGAGCTGCGCGGCATCGCCCCGCCGCAGGCAGCAGCCCTGGCCAGCAAGAATTTTTTCCGCTTCTTCGGACTTCCCCGGCCGGGGGCTCTACTCTGAGGTTCCCACATCTGCTAACTACGGCAGATGTGGGGCACGCTACAGTGGGGGCACGCTACGGTGGGGGCACGCCAGGGCGGTGCACCTTGTGATGTAAGAGGCTGGGCAGGTTTTCGCGGTTTGTCATACACTAATTGCGATGGCTGCGGAGAACTCATTCGACATTGTCAGCAAGGTGGACCTGCAGGAAGTTTCAAACGCCATTCAGCAGGCCCTGAAAGAGATCCACCAGCGTTTCGACCTGAAGGATTCGCACTCCGAGATCGCCTTGGAGGGCAAGGACGCTCTTCTTTTGGCTTCGCAGGACGATTTCAAGCTGAAGGCGGTCAATGACATCCTGCAGGCCAAGCTGGTCAAGCGCGGCGTTCCCCTCAAAGCTCTTACTTACGGCAAGATCGAGCCGGCGGCCGGCTCCACGGTGCGGCAGAAGGTCAGCCTGCAGCAGGGCATTCCGACGGAGAAGGCGAGGGAGATCGTCAAGACGATAAAGGACTCCAAGAAGAAGGTGCAGGCATCTATTCAGGGAGACTTTGTCCGGGTCAGTGGACGCGATCGCGATATCCTGCAAGAGATCATCGCCTTGCTCCGGCAGAAAGATTTCGGCATCGACATGCAGTTCACGAATTACCGCTCAATTTGAGCAGCGCCATGCAGCCCCGGCAACGCCGATTTTGCGTTTGCCGGGGTGCAATTCCGGAATTGTCAGGAATCCCTTGAACGCTTCGGCCAGCACGAACGTAAAAGGAATATTCGAGCTCCTGCGCGACGACTTGGCCGCGATGGAGCGGGAATTCGGCCGCGACACGGTTTCCGGCGTCGCCGCCATCACCGAAATCGGCGAGTACCTGCGGGCAGGCGGCGGCAAGCGGCTGCGCCCGGCCCTGCTGCTGATGGCCGCCAAGCTCATGAATTACCGCGGCTCCGGCGCGGTGCGCCTGGGGACGGTCGTCGAGATCATCCATACCGCTACTTTGGTTCACGACGACATCATCGACGACGCGCGCACCCGGCGCGGACGGCCTTCGGCCAATACGCAATGGGGAAACGCCAAATGCGTGCTGGCCGGCGACTGGCTTTACATGCAGGCCTTCAAGATCGCCGTCCAGGAGCGCAACTTTCGCGTTCTCGACCTGCTCATATTGCTGACCCAGCAGATGGTGGAAGGCGAGCTGCTGCAAATGGAGAAGCTCGGGCGGCCCATCACCATGGATGAGCACCTCGATCTCATATTCCGCAAGACGGCCTGCCTGTTCTCCACCTGCACCGAGCTGGGCGGCGTGCTGGGCGGTGCCAGTGAAACGCAACTGCGCGCCCTGCGCACCTACGGCAGGAACGTAGGCATGGCCTTCCAGATCGTCGACGACGTGCTCGACCTCACCGCCTCGGAAGAGGTCCTGGGCAAGCCCGTAGCCAGCGACCTGCGTGAAGGCAAAGCCACCATGGCGGTAATCCATTCCATCGATCAGTGCACCCCGGCGGAACGGCAGATGATCGAAAAGGTCCTGCGCGAACGGGCGCTGAACGGCATTCGGCATACCGACGTGCTGGAAATTCTTACCCGCTACGGCTCGCTGGATTACGCCACCGCCCAGGCCACGGAGTACGCACGGACAGCAACCGACGTTCTGCGGGACTTTCCCGATAACGAATTCAAGCGCGCCCTGCTCTGGGTGCCGGAGTTCGTGGTGGCACGGGAAAAGTAGAGTTCTAGTTTCCCGTTTCCGCCTTCTCTAGCAACTCCGCCATGTAGCGCTGGTCTCCAGACTGGGGTTCCCAACAAACGCCGGTGTTGCGTTTGTTGGGGGTGGGAGATCGGCTGTCTGGGGGGCGTTTACGCCCGCCGTGTCGGAAGAAGAGTGCGTACGAGACGTCCGCACCTACAGCCGGCCGTTCCGTTTTTTGTTCACCGCTCACCGAACGATGTGATCAATATCACTTCCCAGACGTGTATAAGCACTCGAAAATGCATATTAACGGGGTGTAGGATTATCTCTCCGAGCATTCTGAATCCGAAATTTCCAATCGCTGGCATTCTGTCCGAAAACCCTGAATTGGTTCAGCGGCAGGTCTTCGGGTCCCCGGCAAGCGCCGTCTTTAGGCGGCCGGGGGTGGACAGGGCGCTTCGCGCCTGAAGAGAGGCATCATGGCACGTGGTTCCGTGTCGATTGTGGTTGAGCGATGTAAAGCTTGCGGTTTTTGCGTCGAGTTTTGCCCCACCAAGGTTCTGGCGCTCTCCTCGGCGTTCAACTCCAAGGGGTATCATCCGCCGCACCTGATTGCTCCCGAGAAGTGCAGCGGATGCGACCTGTGCGGCATGTATTGTCCGGATTTCGCCATTTACGGCTACCGCTTCCCCAAGGAAAAGGAAAAAGAAGCGGAAAGCGCGGCGGCCAAGCCGCCCACGGACAACAAGCCAAAGGAGGCCACCGATGCCCGCTGATCCCCGCGGAGTGCTGACCGGCTCGCATTTCATGGATGGCGACCATGCCGCCTGCGAAGGCGCGCTGGCCGCCGGCGCCCGCTTTGCTGCCGGCTATCCCATCACCCCCTCGACTGAAGTGGTGGAACGTTTTGCCGCGCGCGCTCCCATGGTCGGCGGGACCTTTATCCAGCTCGAAGACGAGCTGGCGGCCTCCATCGCCATTCAAGGGGCGGTCTGGGCCGGCCTGAAGGCCTTTACCGTGACCTCGGGGCCGGGCTTCTCGCTGATGATGGAGCACATCGGCTTGGCGGCCATGACCGAGACGCCTTGCGTGTTTATAGACGTGCAGCGCGGCGGCCCTTCGACCGGACTGCCGACCCTGCCGGCGCAGGCGGACATGATGCAGGTCAAGTGGGGCTCGCATGGCGATTATGACGTGATTGCCGTCTGCCCCAGCTCGCCGCAGGAGTGCTTCGATCTGACCATCAAGGCCTTCAACCTGTCAGAGAGATTCCGCGTGCCCGCCTTCGTCATGATGGATGAAGTGGTGGGCCACATGACGGAAAAGGTGGTGATCCCCCCGGCTGAGCAGATCGATGTCGAGCCCCGCCGCTTCACCGCCAAGAAGCCGGGAGAGTACAAGCCTTTCGAGGCGGATAGCGAGGGCATTCCCGAGATGGTGAAGGCCGGCGACGGTTACAACATCCACGTCACCGGACTGACGCACGATGAGCGCGGCTATCCCAACATGAGTCCGCAGGTGCAGGACAAGCTGGTGAAGCGCCTGCAATCCAAGATCATCGACAACGCCGAGAAAATCTGGATCTACGAGCAGGAACAGACCGCCGGCGCCGATATCGTAGTCGTCTGCTACGGCATCACCGCCCGAGTGGCGCAGCGCGCCATCGACATGGCGCGCGAGAAGGGTGTGAAGGTCGGCAAGTTCCGCCTGATCACTGCCTGGCCGTTCCCGGACAAGCCGATTCGAGAATTGGCTTCCCGGGTGAAAGCCTTCGTGGTGCCCGAGCTCAACCTGGGGCAGATGGTGCGCGAAGTCGAGCGCGCCGCCGCCGGGCTGGCCAAAACGGTCTCGGTGCCGCACGCCGGCGGCAGCGTGCACCGTCCGGAGGACATTCTGAAGGCCATCATGGAGGTGGCGCGATGAGCGACTGTCAGTTAGCAGCCTGTCCCGCGAATCCTTCCGAGCAGTTTCTGCGCTCGGAACGCATTCCGCACATTTGGTGTCCCGGCTGCGGCATCGGCACCACCGTCAACTGCTTTACCCGCGCCCTGCTGGAGTCGAAGGTCGATCGCAGCAAGCTGGTCGTAGTCTCCGGCATCGGCTGCACTGGCCGCGTCGCCGGTTACGTCGACCTGGACTCGTTCCACACCACCCACGGGCGCGCCATCCCCTTCGCCACGGGGATGAAGATGGCCAACCCCAAGCTGAACGTGGTGGTTTACAGCGGCGATGGCGACCTGTTTGCCATCGGCGGCAACCACCTGATTCACGCCGCCCGCCGCAATATCGATCTCAAGGTCATTTGCGTGAACAACATGATCTACGCCATGACCGGCGGGCAGACGGCGCCCACAACCCCGGGAGATGTGACCACCTCGACCGCCCCTTACGGCACCTACGATCCGGCCTTCAATCTTCCTTACCTGGTGGAAGCTGCCGGGGCCTGCTACGTGGCGCGCTGGACCACCTACCACGTGCGCCAGTTGGCCATCTCCATGAAAGAGATTTTCTCCAAGAAGGGCTTTTGCTTCATAGAAGTGCTATCCCCCTGCCCCACGCTTTACCAGCGGCGCAACAAGATGGGCGATGGGCTGGACGCCATGAAGTTCTACAAGGAACACAGCAAGATCAAGAACGGCTGTCCGACCAACGAGGTCGCTCTCACCAAGGCGGGCGAGATCATCCTGGGCAAGTTCGTCGACCGCGAGCGGCCCGGCTACCAGGAGATGATGAGCCAGCATTTACACCAGGAGCTAGGCAGCCGCTACATCGAGAGGGAGGAACCGGTATGCAGCTAACCGAAATCCGTATCGCCGGCTTCGGCGGACAAGGCGTAATCCTCTCGGCCATCGTGATCGGCAAAGCCGCCTCGATTGTCGAAGGCCACCACGCCACCATGACCCAGAACTTCGGTCCCGAGGCCCGCGGCGGCGCCTGCAGCGCGCAACTGGTTGTCTCCGACCGGCCGATCCTGTACCCGTATGTCACCAACCCGGACATCATGGTCATCATGTCGCAGGAGGCATATACGAGATTCTCGCCCGAGCTGCGGCGGGGCGGGCTTATGCTGATCGAGCAGGACCTGGTGCGCGTTTCCAGCATTCCCGTGGGCACGCGTGTCTACGGCGTCCCGGCCACGCGCATCGCCGAAGAGCTGGGCAAGCGCATGGTGCTGAATATCGTGATGACCGGCTTCTTCGGCGCCGTCAGCGGCTTGCTGCAACGCGATTCGCTGCGCCAGGAGGTCGAGAGCTCCGTGCCCAGCGCTTTTCGCGAGCTCAATCTCAAGGCCTACGATAAGGGCTTCGATTACGGATTGGCGCACCTGAAAAACGGCGCCTTGACCGCCAACGAACTGGAAGCCGAACTGGTGCGGGAATAGAGGGACTGGGTTTTCATTGTTCGTTGGGGCGCTCTGCGGAGCGCCCTTTTTGTTGGGAAACAACATGCCTACTACTGGGGTCAACGCGCCGGAGGCGCAATGTTCGTTAGCCCCACATTTTCAGTGTGGGGAAAGTAGAGATATTACATTCGAGTCCCGTAGGGACGCTGCTACGTCTTTCCAAGTACCTGAAAAACCCCTGAATTGTGGTAACGGCGTGGTGTGGCGCAGTAATAGCATCTCATGACCCCACTGCCCACGACAGGTGATCCACACAAATGTGTGTGGCTTTCGGAAGGTCCGCCTTATTTTTTCTCTTCCACCGGCGTCTTGGTCTCGCCGCTGGTTGGGGTAGCAGGATCGGCGGGCTTGGACTCGTGCGAGCCGCTCAGGCCGTCTTTGAAGTTCTTAATCCCTTCGCCCAGACCCTTGCCCAACTGCCCCAGCTTCTTCGGTCCGAACAGCAAGAGCGCGATGCCAAAGATCAGCAGAAGCTCCGGTACGCCGAGGTGCATAACTAGTCTCCTATTCAGGCCGGGCGTAGAACGTAAGTTACCGCGAAACGGTTCTTTATCTTAGCGCACGACGCTTGCCTGGCTGGGTGGAAATTTCGCCTGAACTTCTATTGTAAGCACTGGCAAGCCACCGCGGGGCGAAATCACGGCGAATAATTGCGGTGGACCGCTTCCACTCCGGTGCTTTCCGGGTGACTACGGCGGCCCTTTACTGCCCGCTAATGCTTCTCCAGCTCCTTGGACTCCTGGCGCATGCGCCGGTAGCGGCTGCCCAGGTAACGGATGTAGGCAAGGTGGATGGTCCAGGTGGC
>JBEKQR010000027.1:0-18412 GCA_049519515.1 Candidatus Korobacteraceae bacterium | reverse complement strand
CAGCATCTCTCTTTTCGAAAAAAACCCGCTTTTAGAGGGTTTTCTCGAGTTCGAACGTCAACTTCCAGAACCGGATGCTTGCATCCAATTGCAAATGTTCGACTTATAACCGGACACTACTGCTCACAAATCTTTGGAGATTGCTCGATTACAGTTAACGGAAGGCGCGGCCGGTATCACGGCAGCCAAACCGGACGAAGCCCTTGTATTTATCAACGCTGGCGTGAAGTCCGTGACGGTGGCGTACCCTATCATAAGCCAGTCAAAACTTGACAAGCTACTAACAGCCTCAACTGCTCATCAGACGGATTTGCGGCTGGTGGCAGATAGTATTACGGGAGTTGAAGCCTTTGCATTGGCGGCTGAGCGCCACAAAGCGATAATCAATGTTTTTGTAAAAATAGACGTTGGCCTGCATCGTTGCGGATTGCAGGAAAATGACCCGGAGCTTACGACTGTGATTCGTCGAATTAACGGCAATTCAAGGCTTCAATTTAAGGGATTGCTTTCCCATGCCGGTAATTGTTATAGCGCCAGTTGCGCAGACGATGTAATGCAGGTTGCGCGAGAGGAATACCGCATCCTTGGTCGAGTGAGAGAGCGAATTGAATCTTTAGGAATTGAAGTGGCAGAGGTGTCGGTAGGTGCAACTCCGACTGTTATCATAAGCGACCTCTATGAAAAGATCACCGAAATAAGGCCGGGTAATTACGTATTCATGGATTTGACGCCTGTTCGCCTTGGAGTGATCGATGAAGATCGTATCGCCCTATCGGTATTAGCAACTGTCATTTCCTCTAACTACGAATATACGATCATAGACGCAGGTACGAAGGCCTTAAGCTCGGATTTGGGCGCACACGGCACTGGGGGCGGACTCGGGTATGGGTTAGCCTATGCGGTAGATGATTTTGATAAAAAACTTAATCCCACTCCTGTTGTAAAGCTCTCTGAAGAGCATGGATTTCTACGGCGGAATGCGGTGCCCCTCCCAATCGGATCGCTAGTTAGAATAATTCCTAACCATGCATGTCCGGTGGCAAATCTTGCGGAAGAGTTGGTCGTTATGTTCCCCGATGGAAGGTTCGAGAGGTGGAGCGTAGACGCGAGAGGTTGCGTGCAATAACGTATCAGCAGAATTTATGACACAAGCTCTAATCAAAAATGACACCCGTGCGGGTGTAAGTCCCGCCTGCCGCACCAACTTCTCTGTTTTAGAGTAACTTAACCGATTGGGATGGCAAGTCCTTGTTCGCAAGGGGTTGTCGCTGGCCTCAAACGGTCATTTCAAAACACCGTCGAGGAAGGTCGCTTGCGCACCGGCGACCTGTTCGTGAATGAACTGCCGGACGGCCCGCACCCGCGCCGTATCGGCCCGGTCGGCAGGCATAACGAGGTAGTAGGTGCGGCGCAGAAACACCTCGCGCGGCAGCACCGGCACCAGCGCCTTATGCCGCGAGGCGATGAAAGCAGGCATTACGCAGAGGCCGTGCCCGGCGGCCGAGGCCTCCATCTGGGCGTGCAGGCTGGAGCTTTGAAGCTGTGGCCGGCGAGCGCCGATTTCGTCCAGATAGTCCAGGCCGCGCACGAAAATGAGGTCGTCGATATACCCCGTGAACGGATGCTTTTGTAAATCGCCGCGCGAGTGGATCGGCGGCGCGCCTGCCAGGTACGACTTAAGGCCATAGACGAACAAAACGTAGTCGGTCAGCCGTTCGACGATGAAGCGGCCCGTTTCCGGCGCCTGCAGAGTGATGGCGATGTCGGCCTCGCGCCGCGAGAGCGCCACGATCTGCTGGATGGCAATCATTTCGATGGAAACATTGGGATGCTTGGCGGCAAAGCTCGGCAGGCGGGAGGCGAGAAAGAAATTGGCGAAGCCTTCCAGCGAACTGATGCGCACGACGCCCGAAATGGCAAGGTCGGCGGCCGCGATGTCGCGCTCCGCTTTCTGCATTTCAGCCTCAACCACCTGCGCCGACGTCAGCAGCCGCTCCCCGCGCTTGGTGAGATTGTAACCGCGGGGATTGCGCTCAAACAGCTTGGATCCCAGCGTCTTTTCCAGGTTTTCCAGCCGGCGCATCACGGTCGCATGGTCAACGCCCATCCGGCGGCTTGCTTGCGATACGGTCCCGGCGCGCGCCACCGCCAGAAAGAATTGGAGGTCATCCCAGTCAAAACCTTTCGACACGGCCCCTCCTTGTTATTGCACAGAATATCTGCGGTAATACCTCGGCATTTGCGCACGGAATGGCTGCAATAATACCCCTTTCTTTCGGCAACCTACAAGAATAGAGTGCGTCCACTTTACTTCGAGCAGCCGGTTGGCCATTTAGGGGGAGTGCGCCCAATGCCGGCCGGCGGCTTCGCTGGGGGCAAAATGATAGCTGCAATCGCTATGCCGCGCCTTATGCGAATCGGGGCCGGCGCGTCCTTGGAGTTGGGCAGTATTCTTACGCAACTTGGCCTTTCACGGCCTCTTATCGTAACCGACAGCCACTTGGTTGAAATAGGCAAGCTCGAGAAGGTGATGGCCAGCCTCGACAGCTCCAAATTCCGTCCCAGGTTGTTCACCAAGGTTGTTCTGGACCCCACGGTCGCTTCCATCGAAAACTGCCTGGCCTTCCTGAAGGCGGGCGATCACGATTGCGTCGTCGGCTTCGGGGGCGGCAGCTCGATGGATACCGCCAAGATGGTGGCCGTGCGCGCCGTCCATGGCGGCGCCGTAAGCAGTTACAAGGCGCCGCACATGCAGGACGCGCCCGGGCTGCCGATCATTTGCGTTCCGACGACCGCCGGCACGGGCTCGGAGGCGACCCGCTTTACCATCATCAGCGACGAAAAAACCAATGAAAAGATGCTGTGCATCGGGGTGGGCTTCCTGCCCACGGCCTCGCTGGTCGACTACGAGCAGAGCTTCACCATGCCCAAAGACCTAACGGCGGCCACGGGCCTGGATGCGCTGTGCCACGCGCTGGAAGGTTTTGTCTCCAAGCGCACTCATCCGTTCTCCCAGAACATCGCCGTCCAGGCGATGCGCGCCATTGCTCCCAATCTGCGGCGCGCCTATGCCGACCCCAACCATCGCTTTGCCCGCGAGGCGGTGATGTTGGGCGCCACACTGGCCGGGCTTGCATTTTCCAACAGCTCGGTCGCCCTCATTCATGGAATGGCCCGTCCCATCGGCGCGTTTTTCCATGTGGCGCACGGACTGTCGGTCGCCATGCTGATGCCGGCGGTTATTGAGTTCACGGCTCCGGCCGACCTCGCGCTCTATGCCAATGCCTCGCGCGCCATGGGTCTGGCCACCGAGGCGGGCAGCAACGAGTCCGCTGTTGCCAGGCTCATCAATGAGTACATTCAATTCAACCAGGACCTCAACGTCCCAACGCCGAAGTCTTATGGCATCGACCCCGCACGTTGGAACAGCCTGCTGCCAACCATGGCGGAACAGGCTATAGCCTCGGGCTCACCTGCCAACAACCCTCGTGCCGCCAGCGCGGAAGAGATTCAGCAGCTATACAAGGCGGCTTGGGCTGGGGAAGAGACCAGGAAGTTATACAAGACGGCCAAGGCCTGATCCGGCGCTAGATCGACTCGTGGGCGGCTGCAAGTACCTGGTGGTTCCGGGCAGCCGGCCAATGAGGTGAAGTAACGGCGGCGCCTGCAAGGTGCCGCCGATTCTAATCCGGGAAACAAACATCATACGGAGACTTGAATATGGCGCAAGCAGCGACGGCCTATTCCCAGGAACTGGGTTCTACGCAACACGCCAAGGTGGCGTTTGCGAGCCTCATCGGCACAGATCAGAATGCGCCGTGCCGCCGGCCGTCCGCACTTTTCGTGCGCTCATTCCCGATGTGTGGCAGAATTACCTTGTCCACCCGTTTAGCGTCGAAGCCGGATTGAAGATTCCAGATATGGCCGGAAAGGTACTGTAGCCGGCAGATTGTCATTAACGAATTTCTTTGCGAAAGGGGACCTCTATGTCTACTTCAACAGCGACTGTAAGCAGTGATCGCTATTATTACATCCCGAACGATGCGGCGCCCGACCCGATAAGCGGCGTCCGTCCGAAGAAGCTGAAATATGGTGTCGGAGGCGTTTGGAAAGAGTCTAAAACCGGCAAGTACATGCCTTGCTACGACCCTTCCACCGGAGCGGTGATCGCCTATGCACCGCAGTGCACGGCAGAGGAGGTCGAAGAGGCCATCAAGACCGCCGCCAAGGCGTTTCCCGGATGGCGCGACACCCCGGTCGCGAAGCGCACCCAGGTGCTCTTCAAGATGAAGCAGTTGCTCGACGAGAATCTCGATGAACTGACATATCTGTTGGCCCAGGAGAACGGCAAGAAGTGGGACGAAGCGATGGGCGACGTTCTCAAGGTGATCGAGGTGGTCGAGTTTGCCTGCGCCGCACCCCAGATGATGAAGGGCGAGTCGCTGATGAACGTCTCTCCCGGCTATGACACCGTTCAGTTCCGCGAACCTCTGGGAGTTTTCGCCGGCATCGCACCCTGGAACTTCCCGGCCATGATTCCTCAGGGCTGGATGGTCCCAATCTGCATCGTCAGCGGAAACTGCATGGTGCTGAAGGCGGCCAGCTTCGCGCCGCAATCGGCAATGCGCATCACCGAGCTCTGGAAGCAGGCGGGCCTGCCCGGCGGCGTCCTCAACATCGTCACTACCAGCCGGAACGAGGCTGAGATCTTCCTGAAGCATCCGGCCGTCCGGGGCGTGACCTTCGTCGGCTCCACTAGCGTGGGCTTGCACGTGTATGCCACCGCGGCGGCCAATGGCAAGCGCGTACAGGCGCTGACCGAGGCCAAGAACCACGCCCTGGTGATGAGCGACGCCGTAATCGAGCGCACCGCGCAGGGCATCATCAACTCCTTCTGCGGATGTGCCGGCGAGCGCTGCATGGCGTTGCCAGTGGTGGTGGCCGAGAACGTCATCGCCGACAAGTTGGTGGAAGCCCTGGTGCGAATGGCGAAACAGATCAACATCGGCCCCGCTTACGACAAGAACACCGGCATGGGTCCGGTGGTGAACCAGGGACACAAAGACTTTGTCCTCAACTGGATTGAAACCGGGATCAAGGAGGGCGCCAAACTTATTCTTGATGGGCGCAAGCCCAAGGTGCCCGCGGGCTGCGAAAAGGGTTACTACGTCGGCCCCACCATCTTCGACCACGTCACCGAAGAGATGTCGTGCGGCCGCGAGGAGATTTTTGGCCCGGTGCTCTGCATCAAGCGCGTGGACAGCTTTGAACGCGGGCTGGAGATCATGAACAACAGCCGCTTCGCCAACGGCTCGGTGATCTATACCGAAAACGGCCAGTTCGCGCGCGAGTTTGCCCGGCGCACCGACGGCGGCATGGTCGGCATCAACGTCGGCATTCCCGTTCCGCTCGGCGTCTTCGGGTTCACCGGACACAAGCAGTCGTTCTTCGGCGATCTCCACTGCATGGGGCGCGACGGCTTCATCTTCTATACCGAAACCAAGAATGTGACCACCACCTGGTTCACCGGTAAGGAGATTCCCGCGTTGGTCAGCACGTGGGACGTAAGCATGACCCGCTGTGGTCCTTCGCTTCGCTCAGGATTTCTTTCACCCCGGCAGAAGCAAAGACGGCTTCTGCTGGGGGCCCCGACGCCTGCGGACTCTCGCTATGCTCGTTATTAGCCTGCCCTGAGCGAGCGAAGCGAGTCGAAGGGCCCGCAAAGCGGATCAACGTAGGCCCGGCCGCCCTCGGCCGGGCAATATTGAGGTAGGCTGGCCAGCTTAAGAACGTCCACCTCCCCTTCCGCCTATCGTGACAGCGCCCGTGCCTCGGAGCCTGCCGGTATGGCAAGTATCTTCACTAGAGCTTGTTTCAAAAATAGTGCTTTGAAGGGGCGTGGCTTCGCGGGGTCCCCAGCAAGTCCGCATTTGACTTGCTGGGGTGCCTTGAGCCACGCCGTCCGGAGCCACTAAGGATGCGGGCTTTAGCCCCTGAGGTAAATAGTTTTTCCCGCTGAAATCGATTTTATTTCAAAAACATTCCTGAGGAATAAGTCGTGTTCAGGGCTATTGAGACCTGCATTAATTAATGTCCGATGTTACCGTTCCGGGGCGCCCGGCGCACCGGAGGCGCAATGTTCGTTAGCCCCGCACTTCAGTGCGGGGAAGATGGAGTAGTTTATTCGAGTCCCGTAGGGACGCTGCAAAATGGTTCAGGGCATTATTTATCAACTCCCGCCAGAGCTTCTGGGTGGAAGCCTCAGCTCTGCTTCTGGGCGGCTTCACCCCTGCATCTCGCAATACGATTCCCGCCATCACAGTATGCGCACCGCCCACATGGCGGTAGGGGGCATCCGATGAGATTTGTTTATGCGGCGGCAGTTACGCTTCTGCTGTTGGTGCTGGTGGCCTCTGGGAGTGCGCAGACGCTAACCATCGGATTCACTGTGTCGCGCACCGGAAGCTTAAATCTGGAAGGGATGGAACAGCTTCACGGCTTTGAACTCTGGCGCGACCAGGTCAACGCCGCTGGTGGGATCATGGCAGGCGGCAAGCACTACCAGGTGAAGTTCGTTAGCTATGACGACGAGTCAAACGTACAGCGCGTACAGCAGCTCTACACGAGACTGGTTCTGCAGGACAAAGCAGAATTCCTGTTTGGCCCCTACTCTTCCGGCCTGACCGCTCCCGCCGCCATTGTCAGCGAGCAGAACGGACGCATCATGCTCACCACCGCGGCTGAAGAGAAGACCTATACCCTCGGCAACAAGTATCTGTTCCAGGTAATCTCTCCCGCCAATGAGTACATGACCAGTGCGCTTGATGTTTTGAAAGCCAAAGACCCGAACAGCCGCGTGGCGCTGGTCTATGCTGACGACCCCTTTTCGGCAGCCGTGGCCACTGCCACCCGCGCCTATGCGCAGAAGCTTGGCCTGAAGATCATCTTCGATGAAGCCTACGCTGCCAATACCACCGATTTTGGCCCGATCATCGACAAGATCGTCTCCGCCAAGGCGACGGCGCTGATTGGCGGGGGACACTACGCCGACGGTTCAACGCTGGCGCGGCAGATCTATGCCCATAAAGCGAATATCGAATTCATTTCGCTGCTGGTCGCCCCTGATAGTCCGCAGTTCGCGCAGCTCGGCGAGGCTGCCAACGGGGTGACCGGCCCATCGCAGTGGGAGCCGCAATCGAGCTTCCAGCCGCAGATCGGTCCCAGCAGCGCGGATTTCACGCGGGCATATCAAACGAAGTACGGTATTGCCCCAGGCTATCGGGCGGCAGAAGCCTACGCCGCTGGCTTGATCTTGCAGCACGCCATCGAGCAAGCAGGATCGCTGGATCAGGACAAGGTGGCCGCCGCCATGAACGCCACCGATCTGACCACGTTTTATGGCCGCACCAAGTTCGCCACCGAGCCCAATCGCCACGGCCTGCAAGTGGCCCACACGATGATCTTGGCTCAATGGCAGCAGGACAGGTCGGGGAAACTGGAGAAGCAGGTGGTTTGGCCGGACGCTGCCAAGAGCGCGGCCATAATTTTCCCGCTGCAGCACGGGCAGCCGGTGGTGGCGGGGAAATAGCGTTGTCAGGGCGAGGTGCCGGCCTCTCGCCGCAGTTCGCCCTCGATCACCTGCCGGATGATGTCCGCGGGATACAGCCCTTCAAGCCGCTGTCGCCCGATAATCATGGTGGGAACCGCGGTGATGCCGGCTCGCTCGTACGCCGTTTGTAGCAGTTGCCGGACGCGGTCGCGATAAGCTCCCTGTTCGAGCGCCGCCCCAAACTTCTCCGGGTCAAGGCCGGCCTCGTTCGCGATGCCGGCAAGCACGTCGATACGGCCGATGTCCCGGCTCTGCTGGAAAAAGGCCCGGAACACCGCGTCATTGTACTCATCGGCCTTGCCGTGATCCTTCGCGAACTCCAGCCCCTGAAAGGCGAGGTTGGTGTAGGGATACGGCGAGACCGTGGGCAGCTTCATGTGGACCCCGAGCTTCTCCGCCATCGGATAGATCCTCTGCTTCCACGCTGTCTGCAAGTAGTTGTCTTCCGGCTTGCGCGTGGGGGCGGGAGCAGGATGCAGCTCAAAAGGCATCCATTCGATCTGAACGTCCTTGCCTTCGGTAGCCTGTTTCAGCGGAGACTCCGCCAGAAAGCACCACGGTCAAACGTAGTCGGAGAAAACCAGTATCGTCAGCGGCATAGGTCTCTTGTTATATCAGATGCCAGACTGCCTGGAGTACCCCGGTGTGTAAACAGCGCCGCTCAAATATCATATTGGCCACAAGGATGCCGGGCATACAGTCAAAGCGACTCGACCTCAGCGGTTGCTCTGTGCCAAGGCGGGCGCGAGGGCGCGGTCGAGAAGATTGCGGAAATGCGGGTCGGAGCGCATCGGCGTGAAGTTCGCATCTTCGCGCAGAAAGACGATCCAGCTGCAGCGTTCCTCGACTGCAAGATCCAGCCATTTCAGGGCCGGCGCAGGTTCATTCAGCGCGACATAGATCGCGGCGATCCAGTATGCGCTAAAGAAATGTCTCTTCCGAACGTTGAGCAGGCCATTAAGAATCTCATTTGCGCCTGCGCGGTCGCCGGATCGTGCCAAGCCATAAGCGAGGTGTGCCTTAGCCAGAGAACTCTGGTCGGATTGCTCGACGGCCAAGCGAAATTCCGCCACCGCCTCTTCCATTCTTTGCAGCCGTTCCAGGACCATGCCCGCCGTGGTATGGCCAATCCACAACGACGAGCCCATGTCCGCGACGTGTTTCAGTTGCGAGAGGGCCGCTTCGTAGTCTCTGGCGTAGTAGAGGGCCCACCCCAACATGACGCCCGTGTAGCTGGAAAATGGATCGACATCGTAGGCTCGACGCATTAAGCCAATTGCATCTTCATGTTTTCCCAGCGCCGACAGCAGTTGGGCGTACCCGCCCAAAGCGACGGAGCATCTTGGGTCCACAGCCAGCGCTCGGACCAGATTGGCTTCTGCCGCGTTGCAGTCGTGCTCATAAAGAAAATGATAAAACGCCAGCGCGGTTCTCGCTTCCGCCAGGTCCTCCAGTTCGAGCGCCCTCTCTGCCGAAGCTTTCACGCGCGGAAGCGCCCGTCGGGAGGGCGCGATTCCCAGCCTGGCGAGGGCACAATAGGCGCTGGCAAGTGATACCCACGCTTGCGGAAACTGCGGGTACTCCTGAGCCGCCTCCTCGAACAGCGGAATGCAGCGGTCTATCCCCGCTTCGGTCAGCTTGGCAAGAAGGGCACAGCCCTGGAGATACTTCTCGCGCACGTTTTGTGGCGCCAGGTGGAGAGGAGAGGCGCGCAGGAGATTCGGTATCGTCTGCAGAACGACGACGGCGATGTTCCGGCTTATTTCTTCCTCGACCGCGAACAATTCTTTTCTCGGGCGCGTGTAACTTTCCGCCCATAAGCAAGATTGCGCCTTGCAGCTGAGTAGCCTTACCGTGACCCGCAACTCGCCGTTCGCCTGCGATACGGCTCCCACCAGGACATAGTCTGCCGATACGTCGCGGCACAGCGACATCGTGTTCTTCCCTTTATGCGCGCGTTCCGTGGTGAATTCAGGAGTAATGACGAAGAGGCGGGAGTTCAACCGGCGAAGTTGAATAATCAGCAGCTCCGTAAGTGAAGAGGCGAGTGACTCGGACTGCGTGCCCCGTGCCGGCTTAAGCGGAAAAACCGCAAGGCGCGGTCCTTCGTGACGCTGCGGCACAAGCTCGGGCGCAAAAAAACCGTGAGTATTGCCGACGAAGCGATATCCATGGCTGCCCACGGTTTCGATCAAGCGGGCGTCGTCACCCAGAGTAGCGCGCAGCCTTCGTACGGCGACGTTTAGGCACAAGTCGCCTTCGACAAAAGTGTCCGGCCAAACATTGCGTATGATCTCCTGACGTGAGACCAGTTGATTGGGACGCTTGAGCAGGAGGGCAAGGATCTGGAATGGCTTGTCTTGTAGAGGGACCTTTGCGCCATGCGTGAAAAGTTCACCGGTCGCAAGGTCCACTACAAATTTTCCAAAGCGGAGGCCGGTCGACTTTGTGACGGCTACCATAACGTGCCGCCTGCTGCAACAATGTAGCACTAGTGGCGGCTGCCGGCTACAAAAATTACGCCAACAGGAACCCTCTATCTTTTCAATAAGATACCTCCGCTTCAGGATAATCAGCCGGTAATCCTAGTGTAAGCCTTACATAACTTGCGGGTTTTCAGGACCCCGAGATACTGAAGATGCTTGCTCCGATATTTCAGGGACAGGACACGAGCTGCGATGTGAAGGCGGCTTGGTGGCTTACAAACGCTGGCGAAAAGGTGTGGTTCGCTGCTCCGCCGGCAATCGTAGATATGAGGTCTTGGCTTCCAGCCAGGCGCCTCGGGACGAGGTGATCGCGAGATGCAACTGGCGCAGCTTTGTGATTCGTGCGGGTTCGGTTTATGGAGGCATGAGTGCCTCAAGTGCGGGGGCAGCATCTCGCGCGGAGGGGTTGTGGCTGAGCTGTGTACATCCTGTTCGAGCAAGATCGGCGCCAAATGCATTAAGTGTCACAAGCCGATTTCAGGTCCAGGCGTGGCGGCGCTCCTATGCGGCAGTTGTGCCTTTCAAGCTGCCGGCAAGAAATGCATCAACTGCCGGAAGTATCTGGACCAGGCCGCCGCAAGCGCCTGATCAGCGGGAGTGCCGGCGGGTTTCAGTTTCGCCGGCGACACTATCCCGCGCGGCCGATTGCGGCCGTGCTCTGGAGTCGGTATGGGCCGTGCGTAAGGACAAACAGGATCATGGTGGCAGTTTTGGAGGTGGCAAATGTTTCGTGAAGCACGTGCAGTCTGGAAAGGCGGCCCTTACGCCGGGGAAGGGGCGGTAACCACGCCTACTGGCGTTTTGAACAATACCACCTACGTCTTCGGCTCACTGGCGGACACTGCGCGCTTCACTTCTCCCTCCGAGATGCTCGCCGCCGCCATGGCCTCCTGTATGTCAACGATGGTGGCCGTCGAGATGGCGAAGGTGGGGATCAAGCCCATCGTGGTGGAGACCTATGTAGTGCTGACGGTGGACAATCCGCAGGGCTACTACCGGATCCAGAAGGCTAATTTCGAGATCACCGCGCGCACTACCGATCCGGAGTCGGCAAAGTTCGACCAAGCCGTGGCAATAGCTCATCGCGAGTGTCCCATCTGCAGTGCGCTGAAGCTGGAGATGACTTGCAAGGCGAGGCTGGTTTCGTTGACTACTCCGGCGATGGTTTGAAAACCGCCCGCAGGCGGCGGCTTGATGCATTGGGCTGAGCATTGAGTAGCTCTCAGCCGGGCTCCGGGCGATGGCTGTTCTTGCCATTGCCGGGGTGGAGAGAACGCTATGGAACTGAAGCGAATTGTCAAGTTTGAGGCGGAGCGCGATCCCGAGTTTATTCGCTGGATCAGCCATACGGTGGGCGGGGAAAACATCCGCCACTGTCTTCAGTGCGGTCTGTGCAGCGGCAATTGTCCGCTCTCGCTTTACATGGACTACACTCCCCGCCGGTTGATGCACCTTTCGCGCGAGGGCTTCAAAGAAGAGGTGCTGACCAGCAATTCAATCTGGCTGTGCACTACCTGTTACAACTGCATGGTGCAGTGCCCGAAGAACATCAACCTCACACATTTGATGTACGCGCTCAAACAGCGAGCCATCGAGGAAAAACTCTACCCCAAGCGTTTTCCCATTCCAGTGATGGCGCGGCAGTTTTCGCATATGGTGCGCAAGTCCGGTCGCATCACCGAGAGCTGGTTGATTGTGCGGGTCTTTATGCGCACCGCTGTTTGGCGTCTGTTCGGCATGAGTTTCCTCGGGCTGAAGCTCTTCCGCACCGGCCGCATGGGCCTGAAGTCGGAGAAAATTGAGCGCCGCGCGGAAATCGCCACGCTGCTCGATTCCGTGGCCGCGACCAGGAAGGAGCTGGCGATATGACTTACGCCTACTATCCGGGCTGCTCGCTCAAAGGCACCGGGCGTGGCTACGAAGAATCGCTTCTGGCCGTCTTTCGCGCCTTGAACGTGGATGTGCGGGAACTTGAAGACTGGAACTGCTGCGGGGCGACTACCTACATGTCGGTTGACGAGCTGGCCTCGTACGCGCTCGCCGGCCGCAACCTCGCCATGGCTGCCCGGGAAAACAAAGACATTGTGGCGCCGTGCGCAGCCTGTTACCTGGTTCTCAACAAGACGCAGCACTACGTCCACGACTATCCGGACATAAAAACGGTCGTTGACCGCGCACTAGCGTCAATCGGCCTCACTTACAGCGACAAGGTGCACGTGCGCCATCCGCTGGAAGTCCTGCTGAACGAAGTCGGACTGAAGACCATCGCCGCCAAGGTTAAGACTCCGCTGAAAGGTTTGAAGGTTGCGCCTTACTACGGATGCCAGATTGTTCGTCCCTACGCCACCTTTGACGACCAACTCAATCCGACCTCGATGGACAAGCTACTGGAGGCTTGCGGCGCCAAGATGGTTCCCTATCCTCTCAAGACGCGTTGTTGCGGCGGCAGCCAAAAGGGAACGTTGCCCGCGGTTGGGCTCGACCTCATTCGCTATTTGCTCGCCGAGGCGCAGAAAAGAGGGGCGGAAGTGGTGGCAACTGTCTGCCCGCTCTGCCAGTTCAATCTCGACGTTTTTCAAAAAGAAGTGCGGAAGGACCCAAAAACGCCTTTGATCCCCGTCCTTTACTTCAGCCAGTTAATGGCCTTGGCACTGGGCGCTCCGGCCAACGCAATCGGTCTCCAGCGCAGCCTGGTTTCGGTCGGGCCCATACTCGCCAAAAAGGAGATCGCCTATGCCTGAGATGCAAACCCCCTCAGGTTCCGACGCTGTCCGTATAGGTGTCTATGTCTGCCATTGTGGGACCAATATCGCGGGCACCGTTGACGTAAAGGCGCTCACCGAGTATGCGGGCGGGTTGCGCGGCGTGGTGGTAGCGCGCGAGTACAAGTACATGTGCTCGGACCCGGGCCAGGCACTGGTCGAGAAAGATATTGCCGAGCGCCAATTGAACCGGGTGGTGGTCGCGTCTTGTTCGCCGCTGCTGCATGAGCCCACCTTCCGGCGCGCCATATTCCGCGCGGGAATAAATCCTTTCTTCCTGCAGATGGTGAACATTCGTGAGCACGTCTCCTGGGTTCACCTGGACAAGCAGAAAGCCACGGAAAAAACCCAGGACCTGGTGCGCGCCGCCGTGCGACGCGTGGCGCTCCACAAGCCGCTGCAGAAGAGGCAGGTCCCCATCAATCCCAATGTTCTGGTCGTGGGCGGCGGAATTGCCGGCATCCATGCGGCTTTGACGCTCGCCGAAGGCGGCAAGCAGGTTTACCTGGTCGAACGCCAGCCGACCATCGGCGGCCACATGGCGATGTTCGACAAGACATTCCCGACGCTGGACTGCGCCGCCTGCATCCTCACCCCGAAGATGACGACGGTGGGCTCGCATCCGAATATCAAGCTGTGGACGTATTCGGAAGTCGCGCAAGTGGACGGCTATGTCGGCAACTACAAGGTTAAAGTCAAGCACAAGCCGCGCTACATCAATGAAGAGTTGTGCATCGGCTGTCAGGAGTGCATCACCGCCTGCCTGTACAAGGAAGGGAAGTTTCCCGATGAATTCAATCTCGGGTTGAGCAAGCGCAAACCGGTTTACTTGCCATTCCCGCAAGCCGTGCCGCAAAAGGTGGTCATCGACCCGGAGACCTGCATCGAATTCAAGACCGGCAAGTGCAAGAAAACCTGCATAGAAGCCTGCGGCGAACGCCTGGCCATCGACCTCAATCAGAAGGAAAGCTTCGAAGAGGTTGAGGTTGGAACCATCATCCTGGCCACCGGATTCAAGACCTTCGATCCGGTCCGCAATCCGCATTATGGCTATGGGCGTTATCCGAACGTGTACACCTCGCTGGAAGTCGAGCGCCTGATCAATGCCGCCGGCCCCACCGCGGGGGAGGTCGTGCTTCGTGACGGCAAGCGGCCCGAGTCGGTGGGCATCATTCATTGTGTCGGATCGCGTGACGCCAACACCAATCGCTGGTGCTCCAAAGTCTGCTGCATGTACTCCCTCAAGCTGGCGCACCTGATCAAGGAACGTACCGGGGCCGAGGTTTTCAACTTCTACATCGACATGCGAACCCCCGGCAAAGGCTACGAGGAGTTCTATGACCGCCTGCTGGACGAGGGAGTGCATTTTATTCGTGGCCGCGTCGCCGAGATCAGCGACTGGGCGGTTCATCCGTCTGAAGAGGGCAAACTGGTGATCCGCGCCGAGGACACGCTGGCGGCTTTTGTGCGTCGCGTACCGGTTGACATGGTGGTTCTGTCCGTCGGGCTGGAACCCCAGCGCGACGCTCAGGATGTGCGCCGGCTGTTCAACATCAGTTGTGCCACCGAGGGCTGGTTCCTGGAGCGCCATCCCAAGCTCGCCCCTGTCAGCACCTTCACCGAGGGCGTGTACATTGCCGGTGCATGTCAGGGTCCGAAGGACATTCCGGAGTCCGTCGCCCAGGCAGGAGCAGCCGCTGCCGAAGCCATGGCGCTGATCGACTCCAAGTTCGTGGAACTTGAACCTTACACCGCGTTCGTGATGGAAGAAGAGTGCTCCGGCTGCAAGAGCTGCGTTCCACTCTGTCCTTACCATGCCATCTCGTTTGCCGAGGACAAGAAAAAGGCGAGCATTAACGAGGTGCTCTGCAAAGGTTGCGGCACCTGCGTGGCTGCCTGTCCGTCGGGGACCATTCAGCAGAATTTCTTCGAGGACCAGGAGATTTTCGAAGAGATCGAGGGGGTGCTGGCCTATGCCTAGTAAGCAAAACGGCGGGAAAAAGCCGTCCGGGCAGAATTTCGAACCGCGCATTGTCGCGTTCTTCTGCAACTGGTGTACCTATCTTGCCGCCGATCTGGCCGGCACTTCGCGCATGAAGTACGCGCCCAACGTGCGGGTGGTGCGCGTGATGTGCTCGGGCAGGGTCGATCCTCAATTCGTGCTAAACGCTTTTGCCCGCGGCGCCGACGGAGTGCTGATCGGCGGCTGCCACCCGGGCGACTGTCACTATCAGGAAGGCAACTACAAGACGCTTCGCCGCTATCGCCTGCTGAAACGCATGCTGCATGAAATGGGCGTCGAGGACGAACGCTTCCGGCTGGAATGGATCTCGGCTGCCGAAGGCGATCGCGTCCGTACCGTGATTAACGACATGGTGGAAAAGGTCCGTGCCTGCGGGCCCCTGAATCTCCGTCCCAAGCAAGAGATATTCGCCGCGGAGGTGACAGCCTGATGCCGGAAAAACCTAAAGTGGCGTTCTACTGGTGCGCATCCTGCGGCGGCTGCGATGAGACCGTCCTCGACCTCGCGGAAGGCGTGCTCGACGTCGTCGCTGCGGTGGACATCGTTTTCTGGCCCGTGGCCCTGGACTTCAAGCGGAGGGATGTGGAAGCCATGGCTGACGGGTCCATCTGGGCCACGTTCTTGAATGGCGCCATTCGCAGCACTGAACAGGAAGAGATGGCCCATCTCCTGCGGAAGAGGTCTCAGGTGATGATTGCCTTCGGCTCCTGCTCGCACCTGGGGGGGATCCCTGGCCTGGCGAACCTGTTTGAGCGTGAAAGCATTCTCGATGAGGTCTATCAGGCTTCACCAAGCACCGTGAACGCGCAGAAGACCCGGCCGCAACTCCATTACAAACAAAATTCCCATGCTGTGGAACTGCCGGGGCTTTACTCGACCGTGCTCGCGCTGGATCAGGTGGTCGAGGTGGACTATTACATTCCCGGATGCCCGCCAACCGCCGGAGTGTTGCGCAACGCGCTGCAGACCCTGCTCAGTGGGCAATTGCCGGCGAAGGGGGCCGTGCTGGCGCCCGACTGCGCGCTTTGTAACGAGTGTCCACGAAAAGACTCGAAGCCAGAAACATTAGCGCTCACCGAATTCAAGCGCCCGCAGCAACTGCTGATCGACGAAGAGAAATGTCTGCTGGCGCAGGGCGTGATCTGCATGGGTCCCGCGACTCGCGGCGGCTGTGAAGCCGTCTGCGTCCGCGGGAACATGCCATGCTCCGGCTGCTGCGGGCCAACCAGCCGGGTCCGGGACCAGGGCGCCAAAGCCCTGTGCTCGCTGGCGTCGCTGATTGACAGCAAGGATGAGGCTGAGATCGACCGCGCATTGCAGACCATTCCCGACCCGGTCGGAACCTTCTACCGTTACGGTCTGCCTTCGTCTCTGCTAAGGCGGAAGCATTTCAAAGGCGTAGCACCACAAGAAGCTTCCAAATGAGGTAGCTCATGTCTAGCCAACAATTAGTAAGAACGGAAAACACCGCGAAGGGCAGCGAGCAGCCGGTCCGGCGCGTCACCATCGATCCCATCACCCGTCTGGAAGGACATGGCAAGATCGAAATCTTCCTGGACGAAGCCGGCCAGGTGGAACGCGCCTTTTTCCAGGTGCCCGAGTTGCGCGGCTTCGAGAAGTTCGTGCAGGGACGCCCGGTGGAGGAAATGCCGCAGATTACCTCCCGCATATGCGGCGTTTGCCCGACGGCGCACCACATGGCAGCGACCAAGGCCCTCGACGCTGTTTACAAAGTCGATCCTCCGCCGGTGGCAAAGAAGATCCGGGAGCTTATCTACACTACCTTCTACGTCGAAGACCATGCGCTGCACTTCTACTTCCTTGGCGGACCCGACTTCGTGGTCGGACCGGAAGCCCCGGCGGCGGAGCGCAACGTCCTGGGCGTGATCGCCAAAGTCGGCGTCGAGACCGGCAAGAAAGTCATTGCCATGCGTCGCCGCCTGCGCGAGCTGATCGCGCTTACCGGCGGCAAAGTTGCGCACCCCGTGTTTGGTTTGCCCGGCGGCGTGGCCAAGCGCATCACGCCCGAAATGCAGAAGCAGTTTCAGGAGGTCGCCGCCGATGCAGTAGAGTTCGGAAAATTTACGTTGCAGATTTTCGAGGACGTCGTTCTCAAGAACAGTGATTACGTTCGCCTGGTACTTTCAGATGCGTATACCCACCGTACGTACTACATGGGGATGGTCGATGATAAGAACCGGGTGAACTTCTATGATGGCCGTCTGCGCGTGGTTTCTCCGGAGGGAAAGGAATGGAGGAAATTTCCCGCGGACCAGTACCTGGAGAATATTGCCGAGCATGTCGAACCCTGGAGCTACTTGAAATTCTGCTACCTGAAGCCCGTGGGCTGGAAAGGCTTCACCGAAGGCGCGGAAAGCGGAGTCTACTGCGTTGCTCCGCTGGCACGTTTGAATGCCAGCGAAGGCATGGCGACCCCGCTCGCTCAGGAAGCCTACGGGAAGTTCTGCGAGACCCTCGGCGGCAAGCCGGTTCACCAGACATTAGCCAATCATTGGGCGCGGGTTATTGAACTGATCTATGCCGCCGAGCGCATGCAGGAGCTCGCCGCGGATCCGGAGCTGACCGATCCTAACGTGCGCACGCTTCCCACCGAGAAGCCTCACGAGGGCGTTGGCATTGTCGAAGCGCCGCGCGGGACGCTCATCCATCATTACCAAACCGACGAGAATGGGATCGTGGAGAAAGCCAATCTCATTGTGGCTACACAGAATAACGGCGCCCGCATTGCCATGAGCGTGGAAAAAGCGGCCAAATCCCTTATCTGCGGTGGAAACATTCCCGAAGGTGTGCTCAATAAAATCGAGATGGCATTTCGCGCCTACGATCCATGCCACGGCTGCGCCACGCACTCACTGCCTGGCAGCATGCCCCTCGCGCTTCGGGTTCGTGATCGCAGCGGCGCCCTGATAGCCACGCTGCGCCGTGACTTTGACGGGAGCGTGCATCGTGACTAGCACCACCAGCGCGCCGCTCGAAAACCCGCCCACACGCGCACCCACCACGCGAATCCTGTGCCTGGGAAATGACATACTGGCGGACGACGCACTGGGCTTTGTGGTCGCCAATTACCTTCAAGAACTCGCATCCCCCGAGATTGAAATCGTCAGCAGTGCCGAGAGCGGTTTTCACCTCCTCGACCATGTTCTAGATGTCGATACTCTAGTGGTAATCGACACGGTGCAAACCGGCCTTGCCCCGCCTGGGACTACCTATCAACTTTGCCCCGACGACATGCAGGTTGTAACTGGCGGATCGCCTCACTACATCGGACTATCAGAAATTCTTGCTCTCGCCCGGCGCTTAGGCCTGGCGGTTGCGAATAACATTGTCATCTTTGCCGTGGAATGTTCTGACCGCTTGGCCGTCGGAGGAGAAATGTCTCCCGCCGTCCGCGCCGCCGTCCCCCTGCTGCTGGGTGAGTTGCACTGTCTATTGGCCACGAACTGTAGCAGCCGTCCGCCCAGACTCGCGGGGTGAAAGTTTCAGGGTCCCACCAAATGGGCCCCCAAGC
>JBEKQR010000026.1:0-18505 GCA_049519515.1 Candidatus Korobacteraceae bacterium | reverse complement strand
GCTGGGTGCCGAGCGCCGTGCGTCACCTCTTCGGGGGCACGCCGCACGTTCCCGTCGATGCCACCGCGGTCTTCTTCGCCTTGGCGGTAACGCTCTATTTCTGGTGGCAGAACATCAAGGGCATCGAGGAATCCAGCGATAAGGCCATGAAGGTAATGCAGATTACCACCGTCATGGCGGTGGTGCTGCTGGGATGGGGACTGCTCTCCGTTGTGCTGAAGGGCGCCTCGCTGCCGCCTTGGCCGGTGCCGGCCAATCTGCACTTCAGCGAGGAGGCTCTGGGCTTCCTCAAGCATACTAGCCTGGCTAGAACCTTCGGACTGTTTGGCATTCTCATGGCCTTCGGTCACGCGATTCTGGCCATGAGCGGCGAAGAAACCCTGGCCCAGGTTTACCGCGAAATCGCCAGCCCCAAGGTTAAAAACCTGAAGCGCACGGCGCTGATCATGGCCTTTTACAGCCTGATTTTCACCGGCGTTTCGGCCCTGCTGGTGGTGATGCTGGTGCCCGACAACATCCGCATGCTCCCGGAAAACAGGGACAACGTGCTGGGCGCCATGGCGATGTACCTGGTGGGGCCGCAGCTTTTGCGTTTGCTGTTCCGTGCATTTGTGGTGTTTGTCGGCTTCCTGATACTGGCCGGCGGGGTCAACACCGCTATAGTCGGTTCCAACGGCGTGCTCAACCGCGTCGCAGAAGATGGCGTGCTCACCGACTGGTTCCGCAAGCCGCACCGCAGGTTCGGCACCACCTCGCGCATTCTCAATCTCATCGTCGGGCTGCAGGTGTTTACCATCATTGTCAGCCACGGGGACGTTTACCTGCTGGGCGAGGCTTATGCCTTCGGCGTGATCTGGAGCTTCACCATGAAGGCGCTGGCCATGCTCGTGCTTCGCTACAAGGACAAGAACCCGCGCGCCTGGAAGGTGCCGCCTAATTTCTACATCGGGAAAATAGAAATCCCGGTCGGGCTGGCTTCGATATTCCTGGTGCTGCTGGCGACCTCGATTACGAACCTGTTCACCAAGTCGATAGCGACCATCTCCGGAATCATCTTCACCACGGTTCTGTTTGCCGTCTTCAGCATCTCGGAGAAGATCAACCGGCGCAAGTTCGCCCATGCCGAGCGCCACATGCAGGAGCAGTTCCAGCTCGTCCAGCGCGAGGACGTGGCCAGGGACACGGTGGGCGTGCGGCCCGGCAACCTGCTGGTCACAATCCGCGATTACACCGCCATGCATCACCTGCGCTATGTTCTGGAGCGGACCGACACCAAGGAGCAGGACGTGGTAGTCATGGAGGCGCACCTGCTGGGGTTGGGCACCGGCGAACACGACCTGGCTTCGGCGCAGATATTCAGCGACTACGAGCAGACCCTTTTCACGCGCGCTGTCTCTATCGCCGAAAGCTATGGCAAACGAATCTCGCTGCTGGTGGTTCCGGCGCGCGACGTCTGGTCGGCCATAGTGCATACGGCGATTTCACTGGAATCGTCGGCGGTTGTGGCGGGACTCTCCACCAAGATATCGGCGCAGGAGCAGGCTTTCCTGTTGGGACGCGCCTGGGAGGCCGCTCCCGAGCCCAAGCGGCAGTTCGTTCTGCAAATTGTCAAGGCCAACGGCGAGGTGGAGAGCTTCCGCATCGGCCCGCATACTCCCACCATCACCACCGACGACATTTATCTGACGCACCGGATGTGGCTGCGCGCTACCCAGGAACGCGGCCTGGAGAAGCTGCACCATTCCGCTATCATTTCCCTCGCCCTGGCGCGCCTGGCGCGGGAATTCTCCCGCGATCCCCAAGGCGTGCTGAAGGCGTTGCGGGATGGCGCGGACGGGCAGGCGGAGCAGCTGGATAAACCGCTGCCATCCGGCACCGGGCGCCAGCCGCCGCCATAGAAATAGACAGCCCGGCGTCAAGGCACTGCAGTGAAGGTGCCCCACATCCGCCGTTGATAGCAGATGTGGGACGCGCTTTCTCTCGGGGGCCTAGCGGCCGCCGCGGCTGCCTTCGCAGTAACCGTAAGCCTGGGAAAAGGCGTAGGTGCAGTACTCCCTCTGCGACAGATAATGCACCCAAGTGACGGGATTCAAGTCGTGCTTGATTGCCCGCCACGCGTGTTTGGGGGCTTTTGGCTGGTGCGTGGCGTCGGCTGGGGAATCAGCTGCGGCCTTCGAGATCTGCTGATCCGGCTTCTCTATGGGCTGGGAATATAAGGCTAGCGGAGCGGCGATTACCGCCACTAGTAGGAGTTTCCGAAGGTTCGTCATTTCTCTTGCACCCTTGTCTGTAACACCCTTGCAAACCGGCCCCACCGTTTAGGCCGTACTGCTTGCAGTTGGATCTGGCAGCAAGCTCGCCGGCCTTGGCGAAAAATCTTGAAAGGCCGAGGCTGAGGTACCTCAGCGCCGCCTGGCGTGGCAACCCCTTCAACTGCTGAGTTCCTTAGATGATGAAATTCGGAGTGGAATCGGCCGGCGGGGAAAGATTTTTTCAGCGCTTCTGCCGGCGTGAACCGGGCAGGTCAACGGGCTGAATGGTGGGATGCCAGAAAAAAATTCTGAGGTGTCCCACCTTCGCGGACCGAAGCGGAGCTTAGAGTAATTCCACGGTGGGTGGCCCACTCAAGCCTGCTTCTTTTGCGCGGGTGGGGTTTTTGAAAACCACTTCACCTAAAAAACTACCCCACCCTACGCAAAGTCGGCGTAGGGTGGGGCTCAAAAAAACGCGGTGGCCATCGCCACCGCGCAAGATAACTTATAGGCCCGTCCCGAAGGCGGGGGAGAAGAATTACTTAAACCACTGCAGCGCGATCTGCGGTGCAATGTAAGAGCCCACGTTGCGGCCGTTGATCGTCATTTCCGCACCGAAAATGATGCCGGTGTTCTCGGTGAAGTTGTATTCCAGCGCCGGGTCGATTACGAGTCTGTTGGTGGATGCACTGTATACACCGGTAGTGACGGGTCCCGTCGTAGAGTAGTTGGTGCGGTCGCCCCACCTATAATAGAAGTCCCATGCCGGCACCCACTTCTTGGTCAAGCTGTACTCCATGCCGAGCAGGGCCTTGTAGTAGTTGTGGCCATTGATATTGCAAGCGGCAGCGGCAGGACCCAGTACCGAGCAATCAAGGGGCCCGTAATCCTTGCCCATCGGGTGATAAACTTCCTCGTTTGCGCGGACGCGGAGGATACGTCCACCCGGCATCCAGAAGGGCCGCTGCTCCCACAGGGCGATGAACGGGGTAAATGTGGAGTAGCTAGTCGTCGGTGCTATGAAGCCCGAGGCAACGCTCATGGCCGGCCACCACTTGCCTTCCTTGTACTTCAGGAAGCGGTAAACCGGGCGGATCTTCAACAAGCCTACTTCAAAGCCGCAGTTTGGCTTGCCGCAAAGCATCACGTCCGGCACGTGCGTGCCGCCCTGCGGTGCATCGAAGCCCAGCAAAATCCCAATGTTGAAATTGTTGGTGATGCCGTACTGGAACAGGGTGGTCGACTGGTAGTCGTTGGCCAGCGGCTGGCCGGTTTTTACGAGGTTGCCGTGCGAATTGTACCCACCGTGATCCTGCTCCACGGCAAAGTAGGTTTCAATGTAGATGTGGTTTTTCGGTATGGTGTTCGGGTTACTGGTTTCGAGTGGGCCGGTCCACCAGGCGTCGCCGAGCTTCTCGCGATCGCCGGCGAAGGCCGGCGTGATCAATGCCAGTGCAAGCACCAGCACGAAGAATACAAAAATCTTCCCCCTAAAACCCATTACTCCCCCTTTTCGAAAAAGAGTTGAATTGCCCTACTCTGCCCTGAAACTCTGTATCGGGTCTGTGAAGAGAGTCACTGAAGGCTGTGACATTCCCGAAACGGGCCAAAGACCCGGTTGCGGGGATAGCCGGCTTTCTGCGTAGGGGCGGGCGCCCTCGCCCTGGGCAGCCGGGGGCGGCTGTGGCCCCTGCGTAGGGTCAAACGGCCAGCCCGTGGTAAGCCCACGCCTGTGCCCGGAGACGCCCAGGGGCGCCCGCCGGGTTTTTGCCCTGGGAGAAGATTTCCTTTTTCACGGGGCCGAAAAGTTGGTATAAATTGAGAATCTTTGCCTAGCGAAAAATTTCCTTCGAGGAGCCAACGCATGCGTGCTTTTAAGGTAGCCGTTATCGCAATCCTGGCCGCGACCCTGCTGGTAGGCTGTCAGGGTGGCGGTGATACCCTCAAACTCGGTATTCTGGCCCCATTATCAGGTCCTGTCCCCACCTTCGGTGTCATGACCCGTGATGCGGCCCTGCTGGCGATTGAAGAGTGGAATGCCAAGGGTGGCGTTCTCGGCAAGAAGGTTGTGGCGGTGGTAGAGGACAGCCAGTG
The DNA here is from genome assembly GCA_049519515.1 of Candidatus Korobacteraceae bacterium. GTDB lineage: Bacteria > Acidobacteriota > Terriglobia > Terriglobales > Acidobacteriaceae > CAWBRT01. The sequence goes on along the minus strand of JBEKQR010000026.1, from coordinate 14,159 downwards.
CACCCCGGACCCCGCCGTCAATGCCGCCAACAAGTTGATCGACCAGGACAAGGTCCATTACCTGATTGGCGAAATCTGCTCCAAGGCTTCCATCCCGGTGTCGGAAATTGCCAATGCCAAGAAGATCATTCAGATCAGCACCGCCTCCACCAACCCCGCCGTTACCGTGACCAAGGACGGCAAGGTGAAGGATTACATTTATCGGGCCTGCTTTATCGACCCGTTCCAGGGCACCGTGGGCGCCAAGTTTGCCCTCGGCACGCTGAAGTACAAGACAGCTTTCATCATGCTCGACCAGGCGAACGACTATGTGAAGGGCTTGGCTGAGTACTTCGAAAAGGCCTTCGTAGCTGGCGGCGGCAAGATCGTCGGCAAGGAAACCTACACCGCGAAGGACACCGACTTCTCCGCTATTCTGGCCAAGGTCGCCGCAGCCAAACCGGACATGGTCTATCTACCCGACTACTACAACGTGGTCAACCTGGCAGCCAAGCAGGCCAGAGAGAAGGGCATTAAGGCCACATTCATGGGCGGTGATGGATGGGATTCCTCCGACCTGGACCGCAAGGCGGCCGACGGCGGCTATTACACCAATCACTTCTCTCCCGAAGACACCCGGCCGGAAGTAAAGAACTTCCTGAAGGCTTTCGGTGCGAAGTACAAGGACGACAAGGGTCAGCCCAAGGTTCCGGACGCCCTGGCCGCCCTGGCCTACGACGCCACCAACCTGATGCTGCAGGCGATCAAGGATGCCGGCGCGGACGATACCGCCAAGGTAAAGGCCGCCCTGGACAAGATCAGCTTTAACGGCGTTTCTGGTAAGATCACCTTCGATGCGAGCCACAATCCCATTAAGTCGGCCACCATTCTGGCGGTAAAAGACAACAAGATTGTGTTCAATTCGGTCGTGAATCCGTAGGTTTTTGTTTTCGGTGGACATCCGGGGCGGGCAGGGCATTGGCGCCCGCCCCGGCTGGCCATTGTGTTCGTAAGCCCCACTGAATTTGCCTGGAGGCAATCACTGTAATGGAAGTCTCACCCTCCGCTCGGCAACCTGCGCCGCGCGCCCGGCGTTCTGGCGCGCGCCTGGCCTGGATCGGTCGGGGCTTGCTCCTGCTGATCACCGTGGCAGCTCTTATCATTTTGGTTCGCGACTTTTTCCAGAACCCGTCGTTGTTTATTCAGATCATCATCAGCGGCTTGCAGTTGGGCTTTGTGTACGCCCTCATAGCGCTCGGCTATACCATGGTTTATGGCATCGTCAAGCTGATCAACTTTGCTCACGGTGACGTATTTATGGTGGGCTCGTTCGTCAGCTTCTACGCCGTAACCCGCTTCCAGCTCCACATCTGGCCGGGCCTCTTTTTCCCCAACCTGCCGCACTTCGTGGTGGTGGTCATCGGTTCGACGACGGTGGTGCTGCTTTCCATGTTGGTGTGCGCCCTGATGGCGATCACGATGGAGCGCGCCGCCTACAAGCCGCTGCGCGATTCTCCGCGTATTGCCGCTCTCATCACGGCGATCGGAGTTTCCTTCTTCCTGGAGTTTTTCGGAGCGCTGAGTTTCGTCTTCTCGCCGCGCTTCATCCCCTACCAGCGGCCCTTTGAAGTGGTCACGTGGTACTTCAAGAACGGCTTTCACTTGGTGGTTCCAGGCCAATCGCCGCCGGATAACAGCGTCACCTTTTCCAATATCTTCCTGCTGATTATCGCGGCTTCGATCATGGTGCAACTGCTGCTGCAGTTCCTGGTGCGCCACACCAGGATGGGCAAAGCCATGCGGGCCGCCTCCTTCGACAAGCCCACGGCGCGGCTGATGGGCATCAACGTCGATCAGGTGATCTCCTTCACCTTCGCCGTCGGCGCGGCTTTCGCCGGGCTGGGCGGAGTTTTGTACGCCATTGCCTATTCCTCGATCTGGAGCCAGCTCGGCATTCTCCCCGGGCTCAAGGCATTCGTGGCAGCCGTGCTGGGAGGCATTGGCAGCATTCCCGGCGCCTTCGTGGGCGCGCTCATCATGGGCCAAGCCGAGGCCCTGACCATGGGCTACATCTCCACGCCGATGCGGGACGCGGTGGCCTTCGCCATCCTGATCGTCGTTCTGCTGGTGCGCCCAACCGGCATTTTCGGCGAGCCGGAAAGGGAGAAGGCGTAGGCGATGGACATAAATATTGGCTTTATCGTCATCAGCATGTTCAAGATCGTGGCGATTGTCGCCTGGATATACGGTCTTGTCTGGGCGCTCGGCCAGTCCTCCCGCTGGGTGAAGCTCGCCGGTATCGTGCTGGCATTCGGCGTCATACAGCTCGCCATTTCGGTTCCGCTCGGCGGATCCCCGGCCCTTAGCGATTTCGACAGCGGGCTCCTCTTCCAAGCCTGTGCCATGGCTATGGTGTGCCTGGGCCTGAACCTGATTTACGGCTTTAACGGCCAGTTCAGCCTCGGGCAGTGGGCGTTTTATGGCATTGGCGCTTACGCGGCGGCGGACATCACCTACCGCTGGACCAACGGAGACGCGCGAGGGCTGCTGGTCCTCGGCCTGGGAGTTACCCTTGGCGGCCTGATGATTGTGGGCATTCGCCGCTTCCTGCAACAACGCTACCAGGGGGTGCCGGTGCTGTCTGCCTTTACCCTCTACCTGGTGGGAAGCGTTGTGGTTGGCTTGGTCGCCACCTATGTCGGAGGATGGCTCACCCCGGTTATGGCGCCGTTGCTGGGCACGACCGACGCCCCCGGAATCCTGGCCCGCGGCCTGCCCCTGCAAGTGGTGTACATGCTGGCCGTGCTTCTGGCCGGCGCCTTTGCCGCCGAGGTCAGCTTCCTGTTCGGACTGCCGGTCCTCACCTTGGGCAGCGACTACTTCGGCATCGCCACCTTGGGATTCACCATCGTGATTAACACGCTGATGATCAACTCCGACACCATCCTGCCCTTCCCGGAGATGAAGGGCGGGCGGGGCATGATTGGCATCCCGAAGTTGACCACCTGGTTCTGGGCCTTCAGCTTCCTGCTGGCGGTGATCGTTGTCATGCGCAACATAATCCACTCCAGCACCGGCCGCGCGGTGATGTCGGTGCGCGAGGATGAGACCGCCTCCAAGGTAATGGGCATCGACGTGGCCAGCTACAAGCTTCAATCCTTCGTGGTGGGAAGCCTTTTCGCCGGAATTGGGGGCGCCGTTTATGCTCACTTCATCGGTTTCCTCAGCCCCGGAACCTTCGACTTCCTGGTGGGCTTCAACCCGCTGATCATCGTCGTCTTTGGCGGGCTGGGGAGCATGACCGGCACGCTGGCCGCCTCCTTCGCCTGGATGTTCTTCCTGGAGGGGTTGTTGCGCGTGCTGCTTGGACAGATGGGCACGGAAGCGCCGACTTGGCGCTTTGTCCTCTACCCAATTGCCCTGCTTCTGGTCATGCTGCTGCGGCCCAAGGGACTGCTGGCCGTGGAATGGGGCTTTTTGCGGGCGCCGCGTGTGCGAATACGGGAGCGTAAAGAGATGACTGCCACCGCCCGCGCTGCCGCCGAGGTCCAGGAGATAGGCGTCGGGCACTCGCCGGAGATTGGCCCCAATCAGTCTGGAGAGCCCGGGCCGGCGGGATAACACTGCCGATGCAATATCGGCACCTGCTGGGGACCCGCAATCATCGGGGCACCTGCTGTCGCTAGCACCCCGGCAAAGGCAATCCGGGGCCCCCAGCGAATGACGTATTTCAATTCGCTGGGATGGAATGACGGCGTTGGCCGGGCCTCGCTCTGTTCGGTTTTGGGAGACAACTTTGGAGCATTGGAAATGTCGGCTGTAGCGCAAACCAGTTCACCCGCCCCAGTCCTGGAGGTCCAAGGGCTGACGAAGTTTTTCGGCGGCCTGCGGGCGGTCTCCGATTTCAATCTGATCGTCCGGCAAGGCGATCTGGCAGGCCTGATTGGCCCCAACGGGGCGGGCAAGACAACGGTCTTCAACATGATCAGCAGCCTCTACGCTCCCAGCGGCGGGCGCGTAGTTTTTCAGGGGCTGGACACGGTCGGCATGGAGCCCTTCGAGATCACTCAACTGGGCATTGGCCGTACCTTTCAGAATATCCGCCTGTTTCCTAACTTGTCGGTGCTGGACAACGTGCGCATCGCCTACCACCCGCACGCCGGCTATGGATTTTTCGACGCCGTCCTGCGCACCCGGCGGTTCCATGAACGCGATCGGGAACTGACCGAACAGGCGCAGGACTTCCTCGCCATCTTTGGCTTGGAGCGCATCCAGGACGATCTGGCCGGAAGCCTTCCCTATGGCCAGCAGCGCCGGGTGGAGATTGCGCGTGCCCTGGCTTCCAATCCGCGCCTGCTGCTGCTGGACGAGCCGGCGGCCGGCATGAATCCCTCCGAGATCCATAACCTCATGGAGCTGATCCACTTCATTCGCGACCGCTTCGGCCTGACCATCCTGCTGATCGAGCACCAGATGCGTGTAGTCATGGGCATCTGCGAGCACATTACGGTGATGGACTTCGGCGAGGTCATCGCGCGCGGAAACCCGCAGGAGATCCAGGGGAATCCGAAGGTGATCGAGGCCTACTTAGGCAAGGGAGCCGTCAGTGCTACTTGAAGTACAGGATCTGAACGTCTATTACGGCGCCATTCACGCGCTGCAGGGGATCTCTTTTACCGTCAATCAAGGGGAAATTGTCACCCTGATTGGCGCCAACGGCGCCGGCAAGTCGACCACCTTGCGCACCATCTCCGGCCTGCTGCGGCCGCGGCGCGGCTCCATCGTGTTCGAGGGCGAAGACATCACCATGACGCCGGCGGAGCAAATCGTCCGCCTGGGCATTGGCCACGTCCCGGAAGGACGCAAGATCTTCGCTCCCATGACGGTGCGCGAGAATCTCGACATGGGCGCCTACACCCGCACCAACGGGAGCGAGATCCAACAGAGCATGGAGCGCGCCTTTGCCAGCTTCCCGCGCCTGCGCGAGCGCCTGAACCAGCTCGGCGGAACCCTCTCCGGCGGCGAGCAGCAGATGCTGGCCATGGCCCGCGGCATGATGTCGCGACCCAGCCTGTTGATGCTGGACGAGCCCTCCATGGGTCTGAGTCCCATTCTGGTGGAGGAGATCTTCCGTATCATTCAGGAGATCAATTCCAGGGGAACCAGCATTCTCCTGGTCGAGCAGAATGCGCTCATGGCGCTGCAGATTTCCAACCGGGCCTACGTCCTGGAGACCGGGCGCATTGTGCTGGAAGGCACGGGCAAGGAGCTGCGCGAGAGCGAGCGCGTCAAGGAGGCCTACCTGGGCGTGCATTGAGTTCGCCCGGTGAAGCTGCTTCGTGCTGGTCAGTGAAAGGGGCAGGGCTTTAGCGGTCCCTGGCAAGCCCGCCAAGGTCCACAGTTTATCGGGGTCCCAGCAAGCCCGATTTCAGGTTTGCCGGGGCGCCTTTAGGAGTGCATTTATCATGTCGCGTCGAACGATTGCCGGCCGTGGGGTCATCATCAGCTTCCTTTTACTGCAGATTATCCCGCTGCTGTTGTTCCCCCCCGAATCGTTTTCAACCAGCTCGCAGGAGTGGTGGCTGCCGCTTCTGCTGGCTTTCATGGTGGTGCTGGGCGATGTGCAGGTTCTGCGGCGGGGCACGCAGCTATGGCCCTGGCACCTGTTTTCCTTCTCTCATGGGTTCAACATCATCAGCCGTCTCATGATGCTTTGGCCCCATGCAACCCACATCGTCAAGGGAGAGATGGTGTTTAACACCACCTACGTTCTCCTGGCATGTGTCTCCATGGGATTTTCGGGATTTCTGTTGTGGTATTTGGAATTACCCGACGTGCGTCTCGGGCTGGTTCGGTAAGCCCGGCAAACGCCATCTGTGCGCTTGGTGGGGTGACTCAGCCGCGCGCGTCCCCGGCTCCGCAGTGAATTTATAGAGAGAAAAGGAGAGAGCAGTGAAGAAACTGTTGCTTTTCAGTGCAGTTGTGTGCCTGTTCACGTATGCGGCTTCCGCTGCGGACATCAAGATTGGACTCTCGGCTCCGCTGACGGGTTCCTGGGCAAGCGAAGGCCAGGAGGCGAAGCAGGTGGTCGATCTGCTCGCGGCGGAAACCGGCAACATCCTCGGGAAAAAGGTTGTCGTGATCACCGAAGATGACGGTGGCGATGCGCGCACCGCCAGCTTGGCCGCGCAGAAGCTGGTCTCGCAGGGCGTGGTGGCCGTGATCGGCACCTACGGCTCGGCGGTTACCGAAGCGACACAGGGCATCTTCAACGAAGCCGGAATCCCGCAGATAGCCTATGGCTCAACCGCTGTCCGCTTGACGGACCCCCAAAAGGGCCTGAAGCTGTTTTTCCGCACCTGCGCGCGTGACGATGCGCAGGCCAAGGTCGGGGTCGAGTGGATCAACCATTTGAAGTTCAAGAAGATTGCCATCCTGCACGACAACTCCACCTACGCCAAGGGCCTCGCCGATGGGGCCAAAGAACTGCTGGAGAAGCAGCCTGGCACGCAAATCGTTTCCTTCGAGGCCATTAACCCGGATGAGAAGGACTTCACCACCATCCTCACCAAGATAAAGCAGAAAAACCCCGACGTGGTCTTTTTCACCGGCTACTATCAGGCGGGCGGTCTGTTGCTGCGGCAGAAGAAAGAGATGGGCTGGAACGTCCAGTTCATGGGCGGCGATGCCACCAACAATCCTGACCTGGTCTCGGGCGCCGGCAAGGATGCGGCCGCCGGCTTCTACTTCCTGAGCTCGCCTCTGCCCAAGGACTTGGCAGAAGCCAGGCCGTTCCTGGCCAAGTTCCAGGCCAAGTACAATGCCCCGTTGAAGTCCATCTACGCGGCCTTCGCCGGAGACGCATTCAGCGTGATCGTGGATGCGATCAAGAAGACCAATGGCGGCGATGGGGCTGCCTTGGCCGCTTACCTGCACACCAAGCTGAAGAACTATCCGGGAATGACCGGTCCGATTTCCTTCGACGCCAATGGCGACCGCGTGGCCGGAGGTTATCGCGTTTACAAAATCGACGCCAATGGCGAATTTGTTATTCAGCCGGCGCCGGGTGCAGCGCCTGCGGCTCACAAACCCCCGGCTGCTAAGCCAAAGCCAAAGCCGAAGCCGAAGGCTTAGTAACCCACTTCAACAATTCCCCATCCTTTGCCAAAGGGTGGGGAGTTTTGTTTTTGACTCCAGCAATTTCTACGGTGTTACAATCCGCCGTATTCTCTCCAGCAGTTAAGGCTACATACTTGGCTGTGGCGGACCTTGTGGTAGAGCCCGCCAAACATCGCCAGATTTCCCCTAATTATTTCCCCGCCACCGCCCCGGCAGCGAGCTTGCCTGTGCCGCGTTCCCGCGCCCAGCGGGAGATATCGCTGATGGCGGCAATCGCCGTCTCGACTTGCTCCATGGTGTTGAATGCCCCTATGGAGAAGCGCACGCCGCCGTGCGCGGCGACCAGGCCAAGCTGGCGGTGGACCAGCGGGGCGCAGTGCAGGCCGGTGCGGACCGCGATTTCGTGATCGACGTCCAGCAGGGTGCCGACGTTGCCCGGATCGACTCCCTCCAGGTTCATCAGGATGGTGGGTATGTGGTGTTCGAGGTTGTCACAGCAGTAGAGCCGCACGCCTTCGATCTGCCGCAGGCCGGCGACCAGTCTGGCGGCCAGCTTCATCTCGCGCTCGTGGATTCGGGCGAGCCCCTGTTCGTCGAGCCATTCCTGCCCGGCCCACAACGAGGCGACTCCGACCAGGTTCGGCGTGCCGCACTCCAGCCGCCACGGATACTCCTCCGGCTGGTAAGGATATTCCGAGTTGACCCCGGTTCCGCCGCTGCGCACCTGGCGCACCGTGACGTGCTTGCGAATGCACAGCCCCCCGATCCCCATGCAGCCCATCAGCGCCTTGTGGCCGGTGAAGGCGACCACGTCGATGTTCATGGCCTTCATGTCGATAGGAACGACGCCGGCGGTCTGCGCGGTATCGACCACGAAGGTCGCGCCGCGTTCGCGGCAGATGCGTCCGATCTCGCCGACCGGCTGAACGGTGCCGATGACGTTCGAGCCGTGGTTGACGATGACCGCCCTGGTGTTGGGCCGCATGGCCGCCCCTACCTGGTCCGGCTCGACGAAGCCGGCGCCGTTGAAGGGGAGAAACGTCGCCTCCACGCCCTGGTCGCGCACCATGTGGTTCACCGGACGGATCACCGAATTGTGTTCCAGGTTGGTGGTGATCACGTGGTCGCCGGGCCGCAGCAGCCCCGGAATAATGATGTTGAGCGCATCGCTGACGTTGTAGCTGAAGACAAGGCGTTCAGGCGTCTCCTCGTCGCCGCCGAAGAACGTGGTAAGCCGCTGGCGCAGCCGCTGCAGCAGCAGGCCGGTCTCGATCGCCAGGTCGTATCCGCTGCGGCCGGGATTGACCCCGTGGGTGCGGTAAAACTCGTCCATGAAGCGGTAAACGCTCTCGGGCTTGGGCCAAACCGTGGCGGCGTTGTCGAAGTAGATCAAAGATTTCGTCATGGCGTCTCCTCTCACCCCAGCAAGCCAACAACATGCTTGCTAGGCCCCGGTTTGAAGCGCGCGTATCTAAACACCTGACCCGGCACATCCCTGCTGGCGAGAATCCAGCCTGTCAGAGCGCTCCTCCCAGAACAGGAACTACCGTCTGCCCGAAGGGCGCAAACATGGCAATGAGTGAATCGTAAGAGTACTCGGAATGGGCTTTACATATCGGATTTCTGGTTAATGGCCCTAATCGCCGAAACAATTAAGGTGAAAAGCGCGGCCTGCTTGTGTTCTATTGGGCGCGCCTCCGCCGCTTGGCTACGCTGGCAGCCCGCGGAGGCGAGCCCGGCTTGGCTATGTTTCCCCAGGCCAACGCGGTAGAGAGAACCATGGAGGTGGTGGTCGCCTCGTAGGGCATAAGGGCGTCGAGCAGGGTTTCCAGATGGGCCACGTCGGCCACCACCGCCTTCAGCAGGAACGATTCGGCGCCGGTAATGCGGTGGCACTCCAGCACCTCCGGGAAGCTGGAGGCAAGATTGGTGAACTGCGACAGCTCGCGGCCATCAACCTTTACCCGGATGAAGGCGAGTATGGGCAAGCCCACCTTGGCGGCATCGATCTGGGTGCGGAAGCCGATAATGATCCCCTCTTCTTCCATCTTGTGGACCCGCTCGGTGACCGCCGGGGTTGACAGCCCGACACGGCGGCCAAGTTCGGCGAAGGGAATGCGGGCGTTTTGCTGAAGCTCAGTGAGAATCTTCCAGCCAATCTCATCCAGGAGGTGCAAGGGCTCTTTCATGACGGCTTTGCCTCTCCGAGCAGCGCCGAGACCCTGGGCATCCACTCGCTGACGGGAATCTTCTGCGGGCATTGCTCCTCGCAACTGTTGCAGTCGAGGCAGGCCTCGGCCCGCTGCTCCGGGGGGAGAAATGCCTGGTACTTGAAGCGGGCGCCGGCCAGATCGTCGTACAGGTGCGCGTAGTTGAAGAAGTGAAAATTGTTGGGAATGTTCACGCCATTGGGGCAGGGCATGCAATAGCTGCATTCATTGCAGGGGACGGCCGTGCGCTCGCGGTAGATGCTCCGCACCCGCTCGATCAGCTCGAACTCCGCCTTGCTGAACGAGCGTGGCTGGGCGCGGCGGGCCGAGGACAGATTCTCCTCCACCTGCTTCATCCTGGTCATGCCACTCAGCACGATGGAAACTTCCGGCTGGTCCCACAGCCATTGCAAAGCCCAGTCGGCGGGAGTGCGCCCGGCATTGCCGCGTGGGTCTCCAGTGCCTTTGGCGCGCTGGGGCGGCCCCAGCAGTTCACGAACCTTCAGTGGCGGATCGGCCAGACGGCCTCCGAGCAGCGGCTCCATTACCACCACAGCCAAGCCTTTGCCGGCAGCCAGCGCCAGACCTTTGCTGCCGGCCTGGGTTTCGGTGTCCATGTAGTTGTACTGGATCTGGCAGAAAGTCCAGCGCTCGTAGCCGTTGACGATCTCCTCGAAAGCCTGGTAGTCGTCGTGAAAGGAAAATCCCAGGTAGCCGATGCGCCCGTCGGCGAGGGCCTGCTCCGATTTCGCCAGCAGGTCGTGCTTCAGCACGATGTCGCGCCAGCGAGTGCGGCTCAGGGAATGGAGCAGGTAGAAGTCTATGTGTTCGGTTTCGAGCTTGCGCAGTTGCTCGTCGAGCAGCCGGTCGAAATCCGCCGGGCCCTGGACCATCCATGTCGGCAGCTTGGTGGCCAGCTTTACCTTGCCGCGGTAGCCGTCGCGCAAGGCTTTTCCGAGCACCAGCTCGCTATTGCCGCCGTGATAGGGATAGGCCGTGTCCACGTAGTTGACCCCGTGATCGATGGCATGGCGGATCATCCTCACGGCTTCCGCTTCGTCGATATTGGCGCTGATCCGCTTGCCGTCGGTCGTCGGCAGGCGCATGCAGCCAAAGCCCAGAGCCGAACCCTTCCACTCAAGTTTTCCGAAATTGCGAAATCTCACCTGTTCCCCTGTTCCGCCCGGTTCCGCTCGTGCCAGTGGAGCGCCACCTCAAACAATGCTGCGGTGATTCCGACTTTCTATTATGTCGCGCCAGTCAATCCCAGCCGGCCGAACCTTCCGCTTGCGTTCGGCGCGCAGCTTCGGCGTGACCGCTTTTGTGATAGTTGTAAGAAATGCGCAAACAGCAACCGCGCTCGTCCGGCTGATCGGGAGTCTTCGTTTTCAGCTTTGGATTGCATCGCATTCAAGATCGAATGTATAACACTAAAGTGTCATCCCTCACAGAAGAAACTGAATAAGAGCGGTTCGCGGAACCTGCGTGTAAGGTATCGGAAGCCCAAGTGTGGTGTGCCGGCTGAGATTCGCGGTTCCTGATGAGAGGCAATGGAGCGCCCTTCAGCAAATCGATGGCTGATTGCGATAGCAGTAATGTCCAGCGCCGTCATGGAGGTTCTGGACACCTCCGTGGTCAACGTCAGCCTGCCGCACATTGCCGGAAGCCTGTCGTCAACGGTTGACGAAGCCACCTGGGTGCTGACCTCCTACATTGTCGCCAATGCGGTGATTCTGCCGATTACCGGCTGGCTGGCAAATTACTTCGGCCGCAAGCGGCTGCTGATCACCGTAGTCACCGGCTTCACGATTTCCAGCGTGCTTTGCGGGGTGGCGCCCAACCTGCCGCTGCTGGTGTTCTTCCGCGTACTGCAGGGCACGACCGGCGGCGGCCTGCAACCGCTCTCGCAGGCGGTCCTGCTGGAAGAGTTTCCCCCGGCGGAGCGCGGCAAGGCGATGGCGTTCTGGGCCATGGGGATCATCGCCGCCCCGATTCTGGGGCCTACGCTCGGCGGGTGGATCACCGATTCCTACTCCTGGCGCTGGGTGTTCTACATCAACCTGCCTATTGGGATCTTCAGCCTGGTTATGATTTCGCTGTTTATCGACGACCCGCCATACATCAGGCGCGGCGCGCTTCGTCTGGACTTGCTCGGGCTGGGAATACTGGCGGTGGGCATGGGGTCGCTGCAGATCATGCTCGACAAGGGCCAGGAGGAAGACTGGTTCAGTTCGCGCCTGATCGTGACTCTGGCGGTGCTGGCGGTGGTGGGCTTGACGGCATTCGTCATACGGGAGCTGTCCGTGCCCCAGCCCCTGGTGCGCTTCGGTCTGCTGCGCAATCGCACCTTCAGCGCGGGCGTCTTGATGGTCTGGATGCTCGGCTTCGTGATCTACGGAACCCTCGTCCTGCTGCCGCTGTTCATGCAAACGCTGCTGGGGTGGACGGCGCAAACGGCCGGCCTGTGGACCAGCCCGCGAGGGATTGGAACGGCCATTTTTATGCCATTTGTCGGCTGGATGCTGGGCAAGCGGGTGGATGCGCGCTGGCTGCTGGTCATCGGATTCAGCGTCGGCAGCTTTGCTTTCTTCGGTTATTCGACCATGAACCTCAACTCCGGCACCTGGGATATTTTCTGGTACCAGGTTATCCAGGGAGCGGCCATGAGCTGCGTCTTCGTGCCGCTGACCACGCTCACCATGGAACCCATCCCGCGCGAAGAAACCGGATATGCCACCAGCCTGTACTCCGTGATGCGCAACATCGGCTCCAGCGTCGGCATTTCCTTTGTTACGACATTCGTGGCGCGCCGGTCGCAGTATCATCAAGCCATGCTGGTTTCGCACGTCACGCCCTATGATCAGCCGTTTCGCAGCTTTCTGGGCCAGACCAAGGATTTGATGGCGCGAGGCGGATCAGACCCCAGCACCGCCGCCCGGCAGGGCATGGCAGCCATCTACCAGATGCTGCAGCAGCAGGCTTCGCTGCTCAGCTTTGTTGAAGCTTTCAAGATCATGAGTATTCTTTTCCTGGCTTGCGTATCGCTCGTCTTCTTCATGAGAAAACAGGCGCATCTGGTCGAAGGCCGCCTTGATACGACCAAGGCAAGCGGCAACTGAATCCGAACCAGCGGAATCCAATTACACTGTCCTTCACTCACGGAGCAAGCCTGCCATGTCTCTTACTCGTGCCTTCGAAGAGGAAGAGGTTGGACCCGAGATACGGCGCATCTTCGCCGACGTTCGCACCAACTTCGACCTGCCTTACGTGCCTACTCCGTTCAAGACGCTGGCGGCGGCGCCCGAATACCTGCGGATGATGTGGCATGACCTGGGCTATGTCGCCTGCTCGCGCGAGTTCCGTTCCGCCGCTTCGCTGTTGCAGGGGGTCATACGCTCGGAGGCCATTGCCGCCGGCTGGCGCTTCGGCAACCAGGAGCGCGCCCTGGCCGAGCAGAAGATTTCGACCGAGGACACGCTGGTGCTTTCCAGCGTGATCGGCGTTTTCAATCGCGCCTATCCGGCGCTGACCCTGTTCCTGCGGCTGATGCAGCTCGGCTACTCCGGCGGACAAAGCGGGCGCGTCTCCGCCGCCAAGCTCTCCCCGGCCCTCTCCCGGCTGGTCACCCTGAACGTTCCCAACGAGCGCGAAGCCGGCCTGCGCGTCTGGCTGCTCTACGGCGAAATCAAACGCACCACCGGCGACAAGCAAGTCCCCGACCTGTTTCGCGTGCTCTCCCCGTTTCCCGGCTACCTGGCTTCCGCCTGGATGGACATCAAGCGCCTGCTTGCCGACAAGAACTTCCAGCAGGCGCGTGAGCAAGTGGCGCGCCGCGCCGCCTCCCTGGTGGCCGGCATCCCCGTGCGCGAGCACCGCGAGGCCGGCAAGCATGTTCCGCCCGAGCGCTGGCCGGAAATCGAGGAAACCGTGGACAACTACGTTCGGCTGCTCCCCATGTACGCCCTGCTTACCGCCGCCTGGAGACGCTCGTTCGCTCTCGAACATGGCGCCGTCCGCGCCGCTTCGTGAGTTTCGAGTTTCAAGTTTCGGGTTTCAAGTTGATCCGCTTTGCGGGGGTGAGTGAAGCGAGAGACCGCAGACGAAATCTCGAGCGCCGCGAGGGATCCCCCGTCGGGTGCCCCATCCTTTCGCGAAGCGAAGGATGGGGTTGTTCGCTTGAGTTATGAAACTCGAAACTTGAAACTTGAAACTCGAAACTCGAAACTTGAAACTTCACCCCGCGCACTTCATAATCCCTACCCGCTGATCCCCAATCCCTGTAAACTGAAACTCATCCATGGGACGAATCCACGTTCTCTCCGAGCACGTTGCCAACAAGATCGCCGCCGGTGAGGTCATCGAGCGTCCTGCCTCGGTGGCCAAGGAACTGCTGGAGAACTCGCTGGATGCCGGGGCCACGCGCATCCGGGTAAACGTAGAAGCCGGCGGCAAAAAGCTCATAGAGGTTATCGACAACGGCTGCGGCATGGTGCGCGACGATGCCCTGCTGGCCTTCGAGCGCCACGCCACCAGCAAGCTGAAAAACTCCGAGGACCTGCTCTCCATCTCCACTTTGGGCTTCCGCGGCGAAGCCCTGCCCTCGGTCGCCTCCGTCAGCCGCCTGCGCCTGGAGACTCGCTCGGCCGAGGACGCCAGCGGCACCGTCATCGAGATAGCGGGCGGCAAAATAATCAAGGTCGAAGAGGCGGGACTGCCGCTGGGGACCTCGATCGCCGTCCGCGATCTGTTCTTCAATACCCCCGCGCGCAAGAAGTTCCTCAAGGCGGAATCGACCGAGCTTTCGCACATAGCTTCGCTGGTCACGCATTACGCCCTGGCCCATCCCGGCAA
>JBEKQR010000025.1:0-19129 GCA_049519515.1 Candidatus Korobacteraceae bacterium | reverse complement strand
GGCGCAATATCAGCCGCCGTAAGCTCGCCGCTGCCGTTTCGCGGCATGATCTTGGCCGCCAACTGAAACGGCGTGCGCGCGATTTCAGAGACGTTTGTAAACCGCCAGTCCTCGTCGTGGGTGGTGGGAAAACCCGCCTGGCAAAAACGCGTGAAGGCCCGCTGCCGCAACTCCCGCAACCATCGCAGATCATGACCTGCAGCGGTCTTCTCGAAGTCGCTAAAGCTCGCCAGGTAGTTTTCCAGATGATGAGTTGCCGTAGTCAATCGTCTCTCTCCCGGTCGGTCGCCCATAACCCCCTTCTAACCTGTCTCACGCCGCGGGCGCGCTCTGCCGCTCCTGGCCTTCCGCCGAACCGTACCCCTTCTCTTCCAGCTCAAGCGCCAAGTCGGGGCCGCCGGAGCGAACGATGCGGCCATCCATCAGCACGTGGACCCCATCCGGAACGATGTAATTCAACAGGCGCTGGTAGTGAGTGACGACGATGAAGGCGCGATCCGGGCCGCGCATGGCATTGACGCCGTTGGCTACGATCCGCAGCGCGTCGATGTCGAGCCCGGAATCGGTCTCATCCAGCAGCGCCAGGGTGGGCTGCAGCACAGCCATCTGCAGAATTTCGTTGCGCTTCTTCTCGCCTCCCGAAAAACCCTCGTTGACCGAGCGGTTCATGAGCTTCTCGTCCATCTCCAGCAGCTTGAGCTTTTCGCGGAACACGGGCAGAAAGTCCATGGCGTCCATCTCGTCTTCGCCGCGATACTTGCGGACGGCGTTCAAGGCCGAGCGCAGCAGGTAGGTGTTGCCGATCCCCGGAATTTCCACCGGATACTGGAAGGCCAGGAACAGCCCTTCGCAGGCGGCCTCTTCCGGCTTCATGCCCAGCAGGTCTTTGCCCTTGAACAGCACCTCGCCGGCGGTGACCACGAAGTTCTCGCGCCGCGCCAGCACCTGCACCAGCGTGCTCTTGCCGGAGCCGTTGGGGCCCATGATGGAGTGCACTTCGCCGGCGTTCACCGTCAGGTCGATTCCCTTGAGAATCTCCTGTCCGGCGACGCTGGCATGCAGGTTCCTGATTTCCAGTAATGCGCTCATCTCGTTCGTTCTTTCGCTCCTGTCAAAATCTTGCGGCGTCCCTACGGGACTCCTGTTCCAAATAACCTGCTTCCCCACACTCAAAGTGCGGGGCTGACAAACATTGCGCCTCCGGCGCGCTGCCGTGTGGCCTACTCCGCTGCCATCACAGCCTTGAAGGGGCGCGGCTTCAGCCGCGCCGAAAAGTACCTTTTGAAATCGAGGCTTTTTAACCCCTGTGGTTACCCTATTCAGCACCCGACAACGACAAGTTCATCAGGGGCTAAAGCCCAGATTTCTTGCTAGTTCAGGCGGCATGGCTGAAGCCATGCCCTTTCAAAGCACGTGCTTGAAAGAGGATGTAGCCGCCCCGAATCCCCGTTACCCCACGCTGCCTTCCAGGCTGACGCTCAGCAGCTTCTGCGCCTCGACCGCAAACTCCATGGGCAGCTCGCGAAATACCCGCTTGCAGAAGCCGTTCACGATCATGGAAACCGCATCCTCCGTCTTCAGCCCGCGCTGCCGCAGGTAAAAGAGCTGGTCCTCGCCGATCTTGGAGGTGGAAGCCTCGTGCTCCATGCGCGCCGTCGAGTTCCGCACCTCGATATAGGGGAACGTGTGCGCGCCGCACTTGTCGCCCACCAGCAGCGAATCGCACTGCGTGTAATTGCGCGCCCCAGTCGCGCCTTTCAGGATTTTGACCTGCCCGCGATAGGTGTTCTGCCCGTAGCCGGCCGAGATGCCCTTGGAGACGATGGTGCTGCGGGTGTTCTTGCCGATGTGGATCATCTTGGTGCCGGTGTCGGCCTGCTGGCGGTTGTTGGTGAGGGCCACCGAATAGAACTCGCCCACCGAGTTGTCGCCCTGCAGGATGCAGCTCGGATATTTCCAGGTGATGGCCGAGCCGGTCTCCACCTGCGTCCAGGAGATTTTGGAATTCACGCCCAGGCACTTGCCGCGCTTGGTTACAAAGTTGTAGATCCCGCCGCGGCCTTCCTTATCGCCTGGATACCAGTTCTGCACGGTCGAGTACTTGATCTGCGCATTGTCCAATGCCACCAGCTCCACCACCGCCGCGTGCAGTTGGTTCTCATCGCGAATGGGAGCCGTGCAGCCCTCCAGGTAGCTGACGTATGCGCCCTCGTCGGCGACGATCAGCGTGCGCTCGAATTGCCCCGTCTGCGCCGCATTGATGCGGAAGTACGTCGAGAGCTCCATCGGGCAGCGCACTCCCTTGGGGACGTAGCAGAACGACCCATCGCTGAAAACAGCCGCATTCAGGGTGGCAAAGAAATTGTCGGTGTAGGGGACCACGCTCCCGAGATACTTCTTCACCAGCTCCGGATGCTTCTGCACCGCCTCGGAAAACGAACAGAAGATGACTCCCGCCTCCGCCAGCTTCTCTTTGAAGGTGGTGGCCACCGAGACGCTGTCGAAGACGGCATCCACCGCCACTCCGGCCAGCATTTTCTGCTCTTCCAGCGGAATCCCGAGCTTCTCGTAGGTGCGCAGTATCTCCGGGTCAATCTCGTTCAGGCTCTCCAGCGACGGCTTCTGCTTGGGCGCGGAGTAATAGACGATATTCTGGTAATCGATTGGGCCATACTTGATGTTGGCCCACTTCGGCTCCGCCTGCGCCTTTTCCAGCGACGCCCAGTGGCGATAGGCTTTCAGCCGCCACTCGAGCATGAACTCCGGCTCCTTCTTCTTTTCTGAAATCAGCCGGATGACATCTTCATTCAGCCCTTTCGGAATCCGTTCCTCCTCGACGTCGGAGACGAATCCCCACTTGTACTCGCGTTCCGCGAAATCCCGAATTGGATCGACGTTTGTGCTCATTGTGTTCTCCCGGGGTCCCCGGCAGAGGCGGTCTTTGCGTCTGCTGGAGCAGCGGAGACAATCGCGGGCCACAGGTTTCCGCGCGCATCCTGGATGGTGGTCAGCTTCAGCGGGTGGATCAGGTCGGAAAGCATCAGTTTATGCAGCGCCCCTTCCACTACCCGGCTGATCATCCTCTGGTTGTCCCGGATGGGACAGCACTGCTCCAACTCGCAGCTTGAAAGCTCGCTGCTGCACTCGGTAAAAGCCACCGGGCCTTCCAGCGCGGAGATGATCTCCGCCACGGAAATCTCCCGCGGCTCCCGTGCCAGGCTGTAGCCGCCCTTGATGCCGCGATAGGAGATCAGCAGCCCGCTTTGCAGCAGCTCCTTGAGTATCTTGCTCACCGTGGGCAGCGGCACCCGCGATCCGGCCGAAAGCTCCCGCGCCGTGTGCACCGTCTCCGCGTGGCTCCGCCCCATGAGGGTCATCAAAACCAGTCCATAATCCGTGAGCTTGCTCAGGCGAACCATTGGTTCCGCTTCCTTGCCGCTGGCAGCGCGGCTGTTTCCGCCGTTATGACGGTTTAGATGTTAAACCGTACCGATTTGGTACCTTTTTATTTTACTCGTTTTTCTGTGCTGTTTTGAGCGACACGTGCTCCACATCTGCCGCAGTTGGCAGATGTGGGTATTCGGTGACTTTACGAGATGCCTATCAGCTCAGACGAAAGCGGCGAGCGGGGAACAAACGGCCGCGAACTGACCTGCTTCTTGAAGGCCGGGTCCCACCGCCCCGGAACGGCCTTGCCGCAGCTCGGGCAGCGCCCATCGGAGGTGAGGCGGTAACGGCTGATGTGATACCCGTAACGCTCGATCAGCAGCTCCTGGCATTCAGCGCAGCGCGTATTCTCCAACTCGCCGACTTTGCCCGGAATGTTGCCGGCATAGATGTAGCGCAGTCCCGCCCGCTTGCCGATCTCCGCTGCCCGCAGCAGCATCTCCGGGGTGGTGTTTTCCGTGTCGCTCATCTTGTAGTCGCTGTGAAACGCGGTGGTATGCCACGGGATGTCCGGCGAGACACCGGCCAGGAATTCCGTCAGCCGCGTCAGCTCCTCGTCCGAGTCGTTGAAGCCCGGAATCAACAGGGTGACAATCTCCATCCAGATTCCCATCGCGTGCAGCCGGCGAATGGTGTCCAGGATCGGTTGCAGCCGCCCGCCCAGTTGATGGTAGTGCTGCTCGTCGAAGCTCTTCAGGTCCACCTTGTAGAGGTCTATCCACGGACGCAGGTATTCCAGCACCTGCGGCGTGGCGTTGCCGTTGGAGACGTAAGCCGTTGCCAGTCCGGCGGCCTTGGCCTGCTTGAAGATTTCGACTGCCCACTCGGAGGTAATCAGCGGCTCGTTGTAGGTGCTGACGATGAGCCGTGCGCCCTGCCGCAACGCCTCCTGAACCAGCTTTTCCGGCTGCACCCGCAGCGCCGGAGAAACGGCGCCTGGATCGCGCAGCGCCTGCGAGGTCACCCAGTTCTGGCAGTAGGAGCAATGCAGGTCGCAGCCCAGCATGCCGAAGCTGTAGGCCAGGGCGCCGCTGTAGGCGTGGAAAAAGGGCTTTTTCTCGATGGGGTCGCACTGCACGCCGCCCACGTATCCGAAGGGCACGAAGAGCTTGCCGCCCTGGTTGAACCTGACTTTGCAAACTCCCGCCTGGCCTTCGGCAATGGGGCAGCAGTGCCCGCAGGAGTAGCAGCGCACGCGGTTGCGGTCGAGCTTCTCGTACAGCTCCGGCGCGGCTTCGCGGACGTTGCTGTTTAGAACTTCCTTGAGGGTAGCCATACTGCGCTCCTCGGAACTTACGCCGGTTTGATATTTAAATTTTAGTCCATCGCAGGGGATAGGGTTTAGGGATTAGGGGTTAGTATCGTATACGGCTTTGCTGATGCGGCACGCTCCTAATAAATTTGAAACCTGCTATTCCCTAACCCCTAATCCCTAGTCCCTACTCCCTAATTTGCCAGATCAAGGCTTCACGCTGCATTATGACAGCATCGCGGTTGAGACACTTAGTTCCGAGGAGAGCCATGAAAGCCATACGTGTTCACGAATTTGGCGGTCCCGAGAAGTTGGTTTTAGAGCAGGTTCCGGATCTGCGTCCCGGTCCGGGCGAGGTAGTGGTTCGCATTCACGCCGCCGGCGTAAACCCGGTGGAGACCTACATCCGCATGGGCACGCACATGGTAAAGCCCACGCTGCCGTACACTCCCGGGTCTGACGGCGCCGGCGTGGTGCTCAGCGTTGGCGAAGGCGTACAGCACGTGAAACCCGGCGACCGCGTCTATACGTCGGGCAGTATCAGCGGAACCTACGCCGAGCAGGCGCTCTGCCGCGAGACGCAGGTTCATCCCTTGCCCAAGAACGTTACCTTCCAGCAAGGCGCGGCGCTTGGCGTTCCCTATGCGACCGCCATTCGCGGGCTTTTCCAGCGAGCGCATGGAGTGCCCGGCGAGTCGGTCCTGGTGCATGGCGCCAGCGGCGCCGTGGGTGTGGCGGCGGTACAACTGGCGCATGCCCATGGCATGCTGGTGATCGGAACCGCCGGAACCGAAAGGGGCCTCAAGCTGGTGCGCGAGATGGGCGCGCATCATGTCTTCGATCACAATGCCCCCAACCTGCCGGAGCAGGTCTTGAAGGCGACCGGCGGGCGCGGCGTGAACATTATCCTGGAGATGCTGGCCAACAAGAATCTCGCCAAAGACCTGGCCATGGCCGCCCCGAAGGGACGCGTGGTTGTCATCGGCAACCGCGGGACCATCGAAATCAATCCCCGCGACGCCATGCTCCGCGAGATATCCATACTCGGACTGATTCTGTTCGCCGCTACCGAGCAGGAGCTGGCCAGCATTCATGCCGGGCTGGGGGCTGCGCTCGAACTCGGCATAGCGAAGCCGGTGATCGGCCAGGAGATCCCGCTCGCCGAAGCCCGGCGCGCCCACGAAGCCGTGCTGCAACCGGGCAGCTACGGCAAGATCGTGCTGGTGCCGTAGCGGGCTTAGCTTTGGGAAGAACAGAGTCCGTTCGGGTGCCCCACCCTCGCGCCGTGTCGTGCGGCGCCAGGGTGGGTTGTGAGGTATGTAACCCTTCGGACGCGCCATTCCCACCTTAGCTCCGCTACAACCACCCCACCAGATGCAACAACGGCATCTGGCGGGGGCCCCGGTGCTCCGCGAAGGTGGTGCACCTGCAGTATTTTTGAAAGATGTAGCGCTGGTCTCCAGACCGGCTGTCCTGGCGGCGTCCACGCCGGCAGCCAACGTGCGCGGGCCAGGAGGCCCCCGCGACAGCCGGCCTGGAGGCCAGCGCTACCCCGCCCTGGCTGTTACAGAGACTCTTTCAGCAGCCTGAAGGCGTGGGCTTCCACGAAGAATTATCTACACCGCGAATTTTCTCGCCCACTGGCTGGAGGCGGGACGGTCCAGCGCCTCGCGCACGCGCGTCAACAGCACGTCCGGGGAGAATGGCTTCTGCAGGAACAATCCTTCGTTTTCGATGGCGCTCTGATGCCGCAGGGCGCTGTTGGTGTAGCCGGACATAAACAGCACCCGGACTTTGGGGAATTTAACTACCATCTGGGCGGCGAGTTCCTGGCCTCCCATGTTGGGCATCACCACGTCGGTTAGCAGCAGATCGATTGGCGGCCCGCCCCGGTTAACCACGCGCAGCGCCTCTGCCCCGTCGGAAGCGGTAATGACCTTGTAGCCGCTTTCGCGCAGGAATTGTGTAACCAGGTTGCGCAGCAACTCCGAATCTTCCACCACCAGCACCGTTTCCGTGCCGCACAATGCCGGCCGCAACTTCAGGCCCTTGTCGGCCGCGGCAGCAGCTTCCGCCGTAGTCGGGAAATAGATCTTGAAGGTGGTGCCGCTGCCCGGCTCGCTGTAAACCCAGATATGCCCCTTGGCCTGCGTCACGATTCCATAAACGGTCGATAAGCCGAGGCCGGTTCCCTTCCCGATCTCCTTGGTGGTGAAGAATGGCTCGAAGATGCGATTCTGGGTTTCCAGGTCCATTCCCTGCCCGGTGTCGCTGACGGCCAGCAGCGCGTAGTGCCCGGGCGGGACTCCATGATGCGCGGCTTCGCGCGCGTCGAAGTAAACGTCCGCTGTTTCGATCGTCAACTTTCCGCCCTGCGGCATGGCATCCCGGGAGTTGACCACCAGGTTCATGATGACCTGCTCGATCTGCACCGGGTCCAGCTTGACGTGCGGCAAATCCCGGCCGCGCACGATGCGCAGGTCGATATCTTCTCCGATCAGCCGCGGCAGCATCTTGTCCATTCCGTCCAGGATGCTGTTCAAGTCGATCACTTCCGGTTGTTGCACCTGCTTGCGGCTGAAAGCCAGCAGTTGGCGCGTCAGCGACCCCGCCTTGGTAGCCGCGGTCATTATCTCCTGCGCCGCCGAATGGGCTTTTTCCTCGGGCGGGGTGGAGGTCTGGATAAGATAGCTGTAGCCGACGATGACGCTCAGCAGGTTGTTGAAGTCGTGGGCCACGCCTCCGGCCAGGCGGCCGATGGCCTCCATCTTCTGCGATTGCCGGAGCTGCTCTTCCAGTTTTTTCCGCTCGGTGGTGTCGCGCGCCACAATCGATAAGCCGGGAGCCGTTTTCCCGCCGCCCTTGATCAGCGAGATCGTCAGGGCAACATCGATGAGCCTTCCGTCCTTGCGAACGCGAACCGATTCCCCTTTCCAGTTCCCGCTCTCTCGCAGTTGCTGGAGCTGTTGCTGCCATTCCTCGCGCAGCTTTGGCGGCAGCAGGACGGCCGCGCTTTGGCCGGTGATTTCCGCCGCCTTGTAGCCGAACATCTTCTCCGCGCCCGGATTCCAGGAGGTTATGACGCCGTCCAGGGTCTGCCCGATGATGGCATCCTCGGATGAGTCCACGATGGCGACCAGTTGACGCAGCCCCTTCTCCGCCTCCAGCCGCTGCGTCACGTCGCGCAGGCGCACGGTGAGCACGGTCTCTCCGCCCGCCCTGAACTTGGAGATCGACGCCTCCGCCGGAAACTCCGATCCGTCCTTGCGCCGCCCGTAGATGGTGGCGCGTTCGCCCATCGCCCGCAGAACGTCGCCGGAGGAACGGAAGGCGTCCACGTCCGCGAAATGCCTGCTGCGGAAGCGCTCGGGAAGCAGCTCATGGACCGGTTTGCCCAGCATCTCCCGCGCGCTGTAGCCGAATATCTTTTCCGCCCCCGGATTGAACAGGGTGATGACGTGCGCCTCATCGGCCGAGATGATGGCATCTTCCGACAACTGCACCACGCCGCTGAACTTCCGGTTCGATTTGCGCAGCTCGGCGGCCGAGGCCTGCGCCGCCGACCCGGCTCCCCAGATCACCGCCGAGGCCAGCACAAAGGCCATATCCAGCGGCATGGAGTTGCCGGCGGCTTGCGCCGCGCGGTGCTCCCACCCGGCAATCAGGGCGAAACTCAAAAGCATCGCCAACAACCCCGGACGCCATCCGGCAAACCAGCTATTCAGCGCAATCGCCGCTATGAAGGCGAAATAAAGAGGCTTGTCGCTGTACCGGCCTTCCACCAGAAATGAAACCGCCAGGGCAAGCAAACAGGTAACTACCGCCACGGCATAACCCGCCAGGGGATGGCTGGCTAGGCCCTCGGTAATCGAACGCGCACTCCGCGTTGGAGGTGCCACAGCTCCTCTCCGTTCCTGAATTCCTCGCTTAGGTCTTCTGTCCGAATATTGGCCGAGATTGAATCTTGATTATTTACTACAGATTGTAACACTCGAGATTGCGAACACAACCGGCTAAGAACGCGACACTGCCTACATAAGAACGCGACACCGCCTACATAAGAGGGATGCAAAGCTGCACTTGTGAGTTGTTAAATAAGACCTAAGTTGGCCATTGCGGATTTCAGATTGGAACGAGCCTACAGCCATTCCTGAGGCTGCCAATCACCCAAGCCCTCCGCGCCGTAGGCGCAATGTTCGTTAGCCAAACTCTGTCGCGTGAAGGCCTATTCGCTGGTCCAGCCGAAGTTCATCGCGCCGTAGGCGCAATGGTTTTGTTAGCCCCGCACTTCAGTGCGGGGAAGGCGGATTATTGGAATCGAGTCCCGTAGGGACGGCGCTAACCAAAAACATAGCGCGGATCGTAGTCGATCCCGCAATACCGGAGCAACGCGCCGGGTGCCCCACCTTCACGTCGCGTTGTTCGACGCTAAGGTGGGGTAGTTTGTTCACTGACAAACCAGTTTCAAGTTTCGAGAGGTGCTTGGGCGTGTAACTGGAAACTTGAAACTGCTTTTATCGTTTTACGAGAGTGAAGTCGTTGTCGCGGCTGAAGGTGGGCGCCGCCGGCAGGGTGACATGTAGTTTGTACTCCTTGCCTTCGTGGTTCACGACCAGGGTAAAGGAGCCGGCTGGCATCTGCCGGAACAGGTAGTTCCCTTCCTTGTCGGTATGTATCTCCGCCCCGGTTTCGAGCACCCGCACCTTCACTCCGGCAATGGGAATTTCGGCGGCGGCGGCGGCATCGAAGGTCTTGACCTTGCCGCCGATGCTCCTGAGGGCCTTTAGCCTGAAGCTGACGCGCGTGGGCAAGCCGGCCTGCAGCTCGCATGGTTGAGCTTCCAGCTCGTCCGGCTGGTAGCCGATGGGCAACGATTCCACCTTGATCGCCGCCGAGCAGTTTCCTTCCGCCAGGTTGGCGACCGTGAACTTTCCATCGGCGTCGCTCACCGCGTCGTAGCTCTTCTTGCCGGCGGTAATCGTCACCCCGACACGGACTATGGGCGCTCCGGCGTCGTTCTCGATCAGCCCGATCAGACGCGCGCGGCTGAATACCACCCCGAAGTTTACGACCGTGTCGATCTCGGTCGTAGCCTCCGATTGCGTGCTGAAGTAAAAGGGCCGGCTGGAGCTGACTTTGGCGGTGATGTCGTGCGTGCCATAGGGAACGCCCGTAAACCAGTACCGCCCGGCGGCATCGGTCCGCGTGCTCCGCGTGCCGTCCACTATGACCTCGACCCCGGCCAGGGGCGGCAAGCCTTCGCGCAAGATGCCCTCCAGTTGCAGGTCCTCGAAAACCGTACCCGAGATGCTGCCTTTGCGTCCCGGCATCAGCAGCCGCGGCGCGGAACTGAAGCGATGACGGATGGAGATTTCCGCCAATGGCCGGAACTGGGCAGACGAACCGCTGGACAGGCTGCGGAACATCGAGTACGAGGCAAATACCGAGTTCGTGCGGCTCAACTGGCGCGTATAGGTCGCAGTGATAATCTCCGATTGCTGGGTCGAGGTAAGCAGTTCATTGTTGTTAAAGAGAAAACTCACAAATAACTGCTGGCGGGAGCGGCCCTTCCCTGTCCAATTCAAAGTGGCGCCGGTTTGCAGCAGCACCGGACTCAGGTTCAGGGTCACCTGGTTCACCAGTCCAAGCGATTGCAGGATGCCTTCGTTGTGCAGCAGATCGGAGAGCTGCTGTGGCGTTATGGCGGAAATGCCCAGGCGATCGAGCAGGTCCTGCAGGCCAGGGACGCCGGAGATCATGGAGGCCACCGTCGGCACGTTCGTCTGCCGGTCGGCGTAGGTGGATAGGCGCCATTGCCCGAAGCCGATGCTGATGTTGCCGTGTATCCCGCCTCCCGTCCCGCCCTGGTTGTTCACTACGGGAGCGCGATACATCGCGCCCGCCGCGAAGTGCGGGGAGACGTAGTTCACTCCGGCGGGGATCTGCATGTTTTGCAGCGTCCCGCTGGGGCCGAACCCGCTGAAGCGCGAATACGCCATGCCCGAGCTTACAGACCATGCCTTGGTCAGCCGGTATTCCAGCAGCCAGTCCGACGATATGTTGACCTGTTGCGACTGCGACATATCGTAGCGGTTTCCCGAGAAGGTAACGGCCGAGTTCAGCTTGGGGCTCAGTCTGCGGTCCCAGCGGAACTCCGACATGATTCCGTGCAGGTCGTTAACCGACACCGAGCTGAAGGAGCGCGGCTCGTAGCGCAAATTGCCGTAGATGTGTTCCACCACGTCGCGCTGATAATCCAGCCGCCCGGCGGCCCCAATGCTTCCGCCCCACCCCGTCTCTGCCATCAGCTTGAGACGTTTGCCAACCTCCCGCCGGAAAACCAGCGAACCGACCACCCCGGAATGGCCGCTGAGCGCGCCGGCGGCGTTGTTCAGGTAGTAGAAGTTCGGGGTCAGGGAATCCTGCGCATCCAGGCGTATGCGGTAGCCGAGGCCCACCGCCGTGTCCTGCTGGGTGGGCAGCAACACGTTCTGGAACAGCGACTGGGCGGTGTAGCCGCCGTGAAAAAACCAGTTGCCCTCGCGCAGATGGAAGCCGCGCACCAGAACGTTCTCCAAGGTCAGCGGAGAATTGATCACCATCTGGTCCGCCAGCGTGATGTCCCGTCTGGGAGTGTCCATCTCCCAGGACAGCGCCGGAAGCCCCACCGGCGACCCCGAGGTGGCGCCCGTCAGGTAATTGGAATTGACCATGTGGAAGCGCACCAGCCGGTCGCCCTGGCGGCTGGAGAAATCAAGGCTGTTCAGCAACTGCGCCGGGTCGCTGCTGTAGCGCGCCTCGTAGCTTCCCTCTTCGTAGTTACGCCTCGCCCGTGCCGGCTCGAATCCCGGCGGATAGACGTTCGCCGGCTGCGGCACCGAGACGCGGAAGTTCAGCAGCCCCACCCCGGTCACCACGATGATCGTCGTCATGCCCGGACTTTTGCCCTGGACGACCACCACCCCGTCCACCATGGCGGCGTCGGCGTAAAAGCTGTTGAGGGAATAGGCGGCGGTTGCCCCCGGGATGCGCAGTTCAACCCGCTGTTGATAGCCCACTACCAGCGTCTGGGCGGCGAGCGGAACCGTCGCCAGCCCCATCACCAGCAGCGCGCCTAGCAGGCGGAGCCTCATTCGATCCTGAATTCGACCGTATTTGATATCGTCTTGTCTTCAAACTGAAACGAGGTCACCGCGCGATAACTCCCCGGTTGCAGTTCCCCGGCGTATTCCGCCACGAATGGCAGACGCTCGCCCGGCAGCAGCCGCTGCGGGCTGAACGGAACTTTGCCCACCAGCTTCCCAGCTTCCGAAAGCAGGGCGGCCACCCCCTCCGGAATGACCGGCTCCGTGCCGGTGTTGGTCAGCTCCAGGGAAACCTTCAGGGGGCGCGTTGCCGTCTGCGGCGTGACCTGCACCGCCGAGGCGGAAACAGCAAAGTTGTTCGACCCCGTAAAGGTAATCAGGCAACCGAGCGAGGCCGTCATCGACACCGAGTTGCTCTGGCTGGCAAACTTGTCGGTCCCGTGAAAAATGGCCTTGATTGCCCGCACCTCAGTGTCCGGCACGAGTGTCACAGTCACATCCACCGAGGCTGCCTGCCCGGGCGGCACGGTAACCGTCGGCTTGGAAAACACAGCGGTGGCCGCGATACTCTTGGGCAGCTCGCCGGCGCTGACGTCCACCCGTTTGCCGTCGCGCACCACGATGTCTTCCGCTATCATCTCGAAGCTCAACTGCATGCTGGTCTGATTGCTCAGGGTCAGGGTCTGGGTTGTGCTTTGGCCCGGTTTGCCCATGGTGGGGATCACCGCCGGACTGAGCGAAAGCATGCTCAGCGGCGCCTTGGCGGGCATGCCCGGAGCAGGAGCCGGGGCTTTGGCTCCTTCCTGGCTGGCGGCCGGCGCGGCAGTTGGCCCGCTTTTCTCATCCAGCGAGTAACCTGTACCACACAGCGCAATAACCACAACCGCAATAACCATGGCTGCTGGCCAAAGTTTATCGGTGAAAGCACACGCTATCCGCATCAATCGCAACTCCTTAGCAATTCTTCGAGTCCAGATATTCTGGAATTCAGGACCTCGGGAGGTCAATCAGAAATAAAGCTGGAAAGCCTTTAGGTAGTACCTAATCGGATACTGCCATGAACCCGATGTTCCGGGCGATGTTCCCTTGGGATTCAGTGACCGTATTGGGAACTTCGACTTCCAGCCGGTGTTGAGTCACCGCCCAGTAACGCACCCCCCGCTGGATCAGCCGCGGTGTGGCCTCCAGCTTGATGCCGTCAAGAAACACCGTACAACGCGGATCGGGATTGAAGAGAAACGCGCTCAAGCTGGCCGACCCGTCCGACACTCCATGATTTTCCAACCGAACTCCAAAGATGGTGCGGACAACCATGGAGTGCGGATGACGGTCGACCAATACTCCGGCGCTGCTGGCGCCGCCCCCGGACGATACCCTGCCCAGTTGCAGCATGCCAGGCCCGGTCGTGCCTCCCGACACCAACGGCCCCCCGCTCAGCGAAACCAAACTGATCGAGATGGAGCCTTCGGTGCCGGTCAAGTGCCTTACTGCCGCCGGAGAAGAACGTGTTACTACGGGCCGGCGCTGGCCTTGGGCGGCGTATCCCGCACACAAAGCCAGCACCAGTACCGTTACGTATCGGCCCGTTTTGTGCAATCCCAACACCTTTCTACCTCACCTCACCACGTCAGCCCTACTGGGCCGCAGCAGCCAAGTTGATAGTGTTTTGAATCGAGCCAGCCGCCGTACTCTGCGGAATCGTCAGACTCAGGCTATGGGGTACCACGGCGTTGAACCCAGTACCGCCGGTTACCGCCTGGGCTGTCGTCGACAAGGTCACGGTGTCGACTACCCAGGTGTTGGCGGCATCCGCCGCATTAAGCGCAGCCGTCAGACCGTACTTGGTTTCGCTGTTCGTGTTGTACATCCCGACCCTCACGCCAAAGCTCGTCGCCAGCGTGAAGGAGGTCGCGTATCCACCGCTCGAGTTCAAGGTCCGGGTGATCCCTGTCGGTGCATACGTACCGTAGGCGAAAACATTGCCGAAGTCCAACGTGGCGGCTGGAGTGCCAGCGTTGGTCAGGCTCGGTCCGCCGCTGGCGTTTTCCAGCGTCATGTAGATCGAGCTCTGCAGGGTCGCTTTGACCAGAAGCGTCCCACTGGTGTTGTCATTTTGAGCCATGGCGCCAACGGAAAACACCAGCGTCATGACCACGATTGCGAAAAACATCTTTCTCATCTTCCACACCCTCCGAGGTGTTATGCCTCAGTGTTCTTTCTCTTTAATTCATGGCCCTACTGCACTACAACCTCACTGCACTACAACTTCACTGCACTACAACCTCACTGCAACTACAACCGTTGCCGCTCCCGCCAACTGCGCTTGCCGGATCAGTTGGCGGTGGCGGTGAAATTCAAAACGTTCGAGATGTTGGTGCCCGATGACGTCGCGAACGGAATGGTCAATGACAGCGTGTACGGTACATTCGTGGCATAGGCGCCAGTTGTGGCAATCGTCACTGCCGAGGCGCTGGTGATCGTGTTGCTTCCGATCTGCCAGGTATTCGTGCCGTCGGCATTCTGCAGTTGCGCCGTCAGCGTATAGGTGGCGCTGGTGGAGTTCACCTTGCTGACTTGAACGTCAAACGGCGAACTCACGGTGAAATTGCTGCCGCCAACCGAGCGGCCAACATGCGCTCCCAGCGCCCCGTATGCCGATACGGTGCCGAAAGCCAAAGTGGCGGCATTGGTGCCCGTTCCACTAAGAGTGACGCCGGAGGCGTCGCTGTTGAACAGCAAATTAATGCTGCCGGTCACCGTGGCGGTTACGGTCAGAGTTCCGGACGCGGTCTGGGCGCTGGCGGAGACGGCCAGGAAAGCCACCACGATGACAAGCGTTGTTATGATCGCGGGCCGTTTCATTGTTCTTTCTTCTTTCTCTCCGCTAATTCGCCGTGGCCGTGAAGTTCACGATGTTCGAAATGTTGGTGCTCGATGCCGTGGTGAACGGAATCGTCAACGCCAGTGTGTACGGTACGTTCGTGGCATAAGCGCCGGTTGAGGTAATCGTCACTTGCGAGGCGCTGGTGATCGTGTTGCCCCCGACTTGCCAGGTGTTGACAGCGTCCGCGGTGTTGAGCTGCGCCTTCAGCGTGTAGTTGGCGCTGGCGGAGTTCACCTTGCTGACCTGAACGTCAAAAGGCGAACTCACGGTGAAGCTGCTGCCGCCAACCGAACGGCCAACATTCGCCGACAGCGAGCCGTACGCCGATACGTTGCCGAAAGCCAGCGTCGCGGCATTGGTGCCCGATCCGGTAAGGGTGACGCCGGAGGCATCACTGTTGAACAGCAGGTTAATGCTGCCGTTTACCGTCGCGGTCGTGGTTAAGCCCCCGCTGGACGTAGCCTGCGCACTCGCGGTGGCGGCCGCAAAAGCCACCACGGTGACGAGCGCTGCTATGATCGCGATCCGTTTCATGGTCTTTCCTCTTTCTCTCCTCTAATTCGCAGTCGCGGTGAAATTGACCGTTGCGCTGAGCTGGGTCCCGACAGCCGGCCCGCCGGCGCCCGGCGCGGCCGTTGAAACAACCAAACCTAGTGTGTGGACGATGTCCGTGTTGAAGCTGGCGCTCGCCTGAATGGTCTGCGACGTTGTCGTCAGCGTTACACTGTCGATCATGTAAGTGAGGCCGGCCGGCGCCGCCGCGGCCAGATTGGCCGTGAGCTTGTAGCTCGTGTTGCTGAGTCCTCCCTCTATGACCTGGATCGCAAAAGGCGTGGACACCGTGTAGTTCGAACCGTTGACGTTGGACCGGGTCACGTTGGGCGATAGCGGACCGTAAGCCGAGATCGTTCCGAAGCCCAGGATCGCGCTCGCGGTATCCGCTCCCCCCAAGCCCACTCCGTTGGCAGCCGTGTTGAACACCAGCGCCATGCCGCTGCGATGTACCAGCGTTCCGTTAATCACCCCGGTGGCCACCAGTTGTGCCGGCAGCAGGGCGGGCGAAAGCAGCACCGCCAAGCCCAGCAACATGCTCAAACGCGTTCGCTTCGGTCTAATCGTCATAACGCGGTCGCCTCAAACTGCACCGTGAAGCTCAATACTCTAGCCGCAACAGTGTTGTTTACTCTTACCTGCAGCGTTTCCTGGAGAAGGCCGTAGCTGTTCGTTTGAGTTGCCGTACCAGGTCTCGCATAGGGCAGAGTTGTTGTGCCCAGCCGGTAGGTCACACCGGTTATAGCCGCATTGGATATCCACACGCGAAGGCCATACCGTGTACTCGTGCTGTTGGTGACCTCAACATCCAGCCGGAAAGGGGTACTTAGCGTATAGCGGGTGCACGGGTTGCCGGTACAGGTGTAGGTTGCACAGCTTAAGTGCCCGCCCGTGTTGTTCGCCCAGCCCAGGTTCAGGCCGACGCTGTTTGTCCCGCTGTTGGCCAGCGGGCATCCGCCGGAATAGGTGTCGAACACCAGGCTGATGGAAGAGGTCAACTGCATGGTAACGTCGAGATTCGTGTTCCCTTGCCCTTGCGCCCGCGCCGACAATTTGGTCAGCAGCACGACCAGGCACACCGCCAGGGCGACTCTTGGGCTCCATCCGGACCTGCGCATCAGGGCCGCGAGGCATAGCAGCAGCGCGTTCCAACAGGCGCGATTTGGGTTCGTCGTCATCTCGCTGTCGCCTCAAACTGCGCGGTAAAGTTCAACGCCGTAGCGGCCACCTGCTTTTGCACCGAGATGCCAAAGGTTTCCATGACCGGGCCGTAGCTGTTGGTTTGCTGCGCCCCTGCCGGCCGCGTATTCGTGAGCGTTGCCCCGTTCAACAGGAAATTCACCTTTCCCGGAATGGGGGTTGGAGCCGACATCCAGACGCGCAGGTCATACTGCGTGCTGCTGGAATTCTGGACCTCTACGTCCAGGTAAAACGGCGTGCTGACCGTATATGTCGTTCCGTTTCCGCCGCTGTAGGTGC
Organism: Candidatus Korobacteraceae bacterium; assembly: GCA_049519515.1. Classification (GTDB taxonomy): domain Bacteria; phylum Acidobacteriota; class Terriglobia; order Terriglobales; family Acidobacteriaceae; genus CAWBRT01. Next base: position 2,430 of record JBEKQR010000025.1, on the reverse strand, counting down.
CACACCCGGAGTATCCGGGGGAAAAATTGTCAGCCCAGCCCAGGTTCAGGCCAACGCTGCTTGTACCGGAGTTGGACAGCGGGCATCCGCCGGGATAGCTGTTGAACACCAGACTGATGGAGGACGTCATCTGCATGGAAATGTCGAGACTGGTGCTCCCCTGCATTTGCGCGCGCGCCGACAACCTCATCAGCAGCACGATCAAGCACGCGCTCAGGACGAATCCCGTGTTCCAGCCAGGCTTGGGCATCTTCAGCAGCTTCTCCTTGCGAGCAGCTGGTCGCGAGTAATGCTTTCACTCCCCATTAGTACAGTTGTGGCATTGTCCATTCGGACATGTACTAACGGTAACAACTGCGGCCCAAACTGATTCCTTCGTTACAATGCTGGACGCAGCTTACGTGTCACCCAAAGCACCTGGCAATATAACGGAAGTAATGCAAAGTTCTGCACTTTGTTACCCGTGCTTGTCAGTTCGCAAGGTGTGCGGCGGAGGCTTTAAGAAACTCTCAATATTTGCCCAAAGTGTCTTGTAAATTTAATTTGCCAAAGCACTTATAGGCACAACGGAAGGAGTCTGAGGGCAATTACATCGGGAGCTGGTCGAAGCCCGATTTGCACCCGCACCAAAGTAACCGCATTGCTCCGCCTGTTGACACTCTTGGTACATGCTGCGGCTTGCACTCTTTTACCCAGCAAAAAGCGGAAAAAAATTCCCTGGGGTGACGCAAAGGATGCAGCTCTCGCGGCGATTAGCGCTAACCATAAGCGCCGCGCCGTTGAGGGCTGGCCACGCATGAAGAAAGGTATGCGAGCTGCCGATAGAGATTTGGAGGTGTGCCTTGGAAGTGAGTTGCTGCGGCGCGTAGCTGTTCTTGCGGCTGCGTAAACCCAGCCCGCCCCGGCTGGACACTGGGATGGGCCCCGATGGGTTGCGTGAAACTTGAAGCTCGAAGCTGCTCTTAAGCCATTGCTTCGTGCTTCAGCTTTTCCGCCTCGAAGTGGGTCACCAGGGCATCGATCACCGGCTGCAGCTTGCCATCCATGATCTCGCCCAGTTGGTGGATGGTCAGCCCGATGCGATGGTCCGTCATGCGATTCTGAGGGAAGTTGTAGGTGCGGATTTTCTCGCTGCGGTCGCCCGTGCCCACCATCGAGCGCCGCTCTTTGGCGAGGGCTTCCTGCTGCTTGGCCAGCTCCATTTCGTAGAGCCGTGAACGCAGCACGCGCATGCCCTTTTCACGGTTCTTGATCTGCGATTTCTCGTCCTGGCAACTGACCACCGTATTGGTCGGCAGGTGGGTGATGCGGACCGCCGAGTAGGTGGTGTTCACCGACTGCCCTCCCGGCCCCGAGGAGCAGAAGGTGTCGATGCGCAGGTCCTTGGCGTCGATCTTGATGTCTACGTCTTCGGCTTCGGGCAGCACCGCTACCGTCACCGCCGAGGTGTGCACCCGGCCCTGGGTTTCGGTGGCCGGCACGCGCTGCACGCGGTGCACGCCGCTCTCGTACTTGAGCTGCGAATAGACCCTCTGGCCTTCGATGATGGCAATGACTTCCTTCAGCCCGCCGATCCCCGACTCCGAGCTCGACAGCACCTCCACCTTCCAGCGGCGCGTTTCCGCATATCGCATGTACATGCGGAAGATCTCGGCGGCAAACAAGGTGGCCTCGTCGCCGCCGGTGCCGGCGCGGATCTCCAGCACGACGTTCTTTTCGTCGTTCGGGTCCTTGGGCAGCAGCAAGACTTTTAGCTCTTCGCTGGCGCGCGCAATCCGCTCTTCCAGCCGCGCCAGTTCTTCCTGCGCGTAAGCGCGCATGTCGGCATCGGCCTCCTCGGCGATGATGGCTTTGCTCTCCTCGATGCCGCGCTTCAGCTCCTTGTACTCGCGATACTTCTCCACCACCGGCGTGAGTTCGCTGTGCGCCTTGGCCGTCTTCTGGTAACGGCTGGAGTCGGCAATAATCTCGGGCGAGGCGAGCGCCTGCGTCAATTCCTCGTACTTGGCTTCGATCTGCTCCAGGCGGTCAAACATGTCAAGTCCAGTTCCTAGTTATTAATTCCTTGTGCTCGTTGCTGGATCGGAAATCAGCTACACAATTCGCGCTTCCCTATGTTGTGATTCACAGTTCCGCTCCCGGTTGTGGCGATGTGAGATAAGTCGCGGCGGGCGCCGCTAGAGGTGGGCCGGTTCAGCGGCGGGCTGGAAGCTTGCGCGGACGATATTTGCCAATCCCGGCATATTGGTAGTGTACTCCAACATTTGTAGCGCCGCCCTCGGCGGCGGGCTCTCACTACGCTCGTTTTTAGCCTGCCCTGAGCGGGCGAAGCGTGTCGAAGGGCCCGCAAAGCGGCTCAAGCTATGACCAGCTCGCCTCCGCGCTGCTTCTCCAGCTCCATGGCCTGGTTCAGGGCGACGATTGCGCACT
>JBEKQR010000024.1:0-19330 GCA_049519515.1 Candidatus Korobacteraceae bacterium | reverse complement strand
GGATGTTCGAGATATTCGCCCAAATGGAGGGCAGCGCCGGGAATCCTGCCGAGGTCGTCATTCCGCCGGAGATCGCCGACGGCGTCTGTTTGCGCAAGGGGCAGCAGGTGGCCTTCATTCGCCATCGGGCGCGCGCCATCCTCTCCTGCGAACGGACGATCCTGAACCTGCTGCAGCGCATGAGCGGCATCGCCAGCATAACCCGCCGCTACGTGGACGCCATTGCCGGAACCCGCAGCCGCATTCTCGATACGCGCAAGACCGTTCCCGGACTGAGGCTGCTCGACAAGTACGCGGTGCACTGCGGCGGCGGCCAGAACCACCGCATGGACCTCGAGGACGGCATCCTGGTCAAGAACAACCACATCGATCTGGCGGGTGGAGTGCGCACAGCCCTGCAGAGGGCGCTTCGCAACCGCCAGGGTGGGCAGACAATCGAGGTGGAAGTGCGCTCGCTGGAGGAGCTGGAAGCAGCCCTGCAATACGGCGCCGAGGCTATTCTGCTCGACAACATGAGCCCCGAGCAGGTGCGCCGGGCGGTCGAGCGGGTTGCCGCCTATACCCCAGAAGGCGCAAGTACGGTCCCGCCAAGCGGGATCGGGGGCGCCGGCCGCGGCCGCGTGCCCCTGGAGGCCTCCGGCGGAATCACCCTGGAAAACGTTCGCGCCTACGCCGAGGCGGGGGTCGACTATATCTCCATAGGCGCGCTTACCCACTCCCCGCGCGCCGTCGACCTCAGCATGAGGATCAGCCCGGCCTGAAGGCTGCGGAAAGCTCTTCCCCAGCGGCGCATCTTGCGGTAGCTTTGCTAGCGCAGGAGAAGCGGGGTGCCTGTATGCCTTCCAAGCCGACGCAACCCGGCGAAGCTGGGCCTCCCGAAGCGGGAATGCGCACCGACGCGCGCCTGGGCCGGCTGGTGCGCCTGCTGGCCGACCACCCCATGCTGGTGATGAGCGGCACCAAGCTGGCTGGCGAGCTTGGCACCAACCGCTCCGACGTGTGGCGCCTGGTCGAACAACTGCGCCAGCTTGACGTGAAAATCTCAGGTCACCCGGCAACCGGCTACCGCCTGGAGCGGGTCCCTGATCTTCTGTTGCCGGAGATCCTGCGCCCGCTGCTGGAGACCACCATTTTCGCCGACAACATACATCATTTTTTCCGTGTCGCCTCGACCAACACGGCCGCCATGCGCGCGGCCGGCGAGGGTGCGCCCGAAGGCTCGGTTTTCCTGGCCGAGGAGCAGACCGCCGGACGCGGCCGGGGCACCCACCACTGGCACTCGGCTGCTTCGGAGGGAATTTACTGCTCGGCCATTCTGCGCCCGCAGCTTGCCCCGGTGGACGCCCTGCTGATCTCGCTGGCCACCGGGCTGGCGGTCTGGCAGGCCGTATACGAAGTTACCGGGCTGAAGGCCGCCCTGCGCTGGCCCAACGACGTGCTGTTTGGCGAGGCCAAGTTCGGCGGAATCCTGATCGAGATGCACGCCGAGGCGACGTGCGTGCAATACCTGGTGGCGGGAATCGGGCTGAATGTGAACCAGCGCGAATTCCCCGCCGAGCTGCGCGAGACAGCGACCTCGCTGCGCCGCGAGAGCGGGCGCGACTTCTCGCGCGTGGACTTGACGGCGGCTTTGCTAAAATCGCTGCATCGCGAATACCGGGCCTTGCTTGCCGATGCCACCGCCGGCCGGAAGGATATTCTGCGCCGCTTCGAACAGTGTTCCTCTTATGCGCGCGGCCGGGCGGTTCACGTCGAGGAAGACGGCGGCTACGAGGGCGTTACCGCCGGCCTGGACGAGCGCGGCTTTTTGCGCGTGAATACCGCCTCGGGAGTGCGGACCGTGCTCTCGGGCGCCGTGCGGGCAGTCAAGTAAGACCGTGTCACGTTGCCATTTCATGCGAAAGGCTGTTGTCCGGAGTTAAACTTCAGGCGCATGACTTCAGGCTGATAGCAGGGCAGGCTTCAGAGGTTGCGGAAACAGCCAATGAGCTGTTGATTTGAAGGGGCGCGGCTTCAGCCGCGCCGTAAGCGGTCGTTTAATTAATATACCGAGCGGGCTTCAGCCCGCGAGGGGATCTGCTTCGGCGGAGATTTTTTGCCGTCTGTTCAGCCCTGCCGACGAGCGGTAATTCCCTCAGTGGCTAAAGCCATGGATTTTTCCGGCTTGGACGGCATGGCTCAAGGCACCCCAGCAAGTCAAATGCGGACTTGCTGGGGGCCCCGCGAAGCCATGCCCCTTCAAAGAATTACTTATGAAACAGCTCCAAGAACGAAGAACGAGAACCGACCATGCTTTTCGTAATGGATGTGGGTAATACGAATGCCGTGCTGGGTGTCTATGACATCGGCGACGATGCGCGCGGCGGAGGCCCTTCGCAACTGCTGGCGCACTGGCGCGTCTCCACCAACCGCTCGCAGACGGTTGACGAATACGGAGTCCTGTTCCGCAACCTGTTCTCCATGAGCCGCATTGATCCCAAGGGCATCAAAGGCATCGTGATTTCTTCGGTGGTGCCGCCCATCGATTCCACCCTGCGCGCCGTGGGCGAGCGCTACTTCAACCTCAAGCCGCTGTTCATCGAGCCGGGCACCAAGACCGGCATGCCGGTACACTACGACAATCCGGCGGAGGTGGGAGCCGATCGCATTGTCAATGCGGTGGCCGCCTTCGAAAAGTATGGCGGACCGTGCATCGTGGTGGATTTTGGCACGGCCACCACCTTCGACGCCGTCTCCGCCAAGGGCGAATACCTGGGCGGCGTGATCGCGCCCGGAATCGGCATCTCCGCCGAGGCGCTGTTCATGCGCACCGCCAGGCTGCCGCGCGTGGATATCCGCAAAACCCCGCGGGTCATCGGCACCAACACCGTCGCCAGCCTGCAGTCGGGTCTCTACTACGGCTATGTCGCGCTGGTGGATGGCGTGCTGGAGCGCGTCCTGGGCGAGTTGGGCAAAGCCAACGTGGTGGCTACCGGCGGCCTGGCACGGCTGATCGGCACCGGGTCCAAGTACATTTCCACCATCGACGACCTGCTGACCCTGGAAGGCATGCGCATCATCTGGGAGCGCCACAGCGCTTACCAGCACCGCAAACAGGAAACACAAAAAGAGAAGTGAGGGTTTAGGGAATAGGGAATAGCAGGAGAATGAGAGACACGTTCTTCGTTGTTCGTTCTACTCCATGACCCAAAGAATCAAGAACCAACAACAAAGAATTATGAACCAGCTTGACGAGGTAGGACGGCTAAAATGGGGTCAGCCCGGCTTGCAGAACTGTCACGCGTCCTCACCGACAAGGTCTTCGGTCGCGGCTCTTCGCCTTCCACGTTCAACCAATGGCATCCAGTCAGTTCCGTGATATCGGCCGCTCAACCACAAAGCTGGAATTGTCATTGTGGGGCAGTTGTAGGGAAAAACGACCATTGCTTGAGCGTCGCAGACACCCAAAGAACGAGCTAACGCATTCTCTTCGGTTTTGCCTTCAGCAAGAAAAATTGTCCTCGCTACGTCCCGCACAAAATCTTCTACTTGTACCTTTCGTTTATCTTGAAACTTAGAGCGTTCGGAAAATATTTTATCCTCTGCCCTTAAGTTCCGGCCCGCCCTGCATTCGATGCTTTCCTCTCCCATTTTGCAATGCCGTATCAAGTAATTCTTTAACTTTCCTAATGCATCCTGAGTTGCCACGCTAAAGACGAGAATTAAGGGTTTCTTCCTTAGTTCCGTGCGAAGCGGCTCTGAAAGCGGTAGAACGTGCTCCTCTCTTAAACGCAGAGGCTCCGGAAGCTCTATTTCAAGCCAACCAGCGAATATGTTCAAGGCTTGCAACCCAGAGTTCGTGTTATCGTCAAAAATTATATAAGCGTCGAGTTCCCTACCCAGCGCGTCTGGCAAAGGTAGATGTTGGGCTAGTACCTCATTCTGCAACACCTCGTCTAAGGCATCTCGCAGATTATAGGCAAGCCTAAATGCACTGTCCGTAGTGGCGCCGAGCGGGGAGATTCCAATCGATTTGCACTTTGGTAAATGGTCGCGGATTGTTGTCGGAATAAGTTGTTTCAGCTCGCCTTCCGGTCGGATCAATTCGATGCATGAAAGCCAACTTAGTGCGGCCTCTTGAAGCTCAATAGGGAATTGGGAGACGAATGTAGTCACACTGGCGGGGGTAACTCGCTTCTGGGTTTTCGATTCATAAGCCGATAGCTTCCTTGCAATCTCATCGATCTTGATCTGCGCTTCTACCCCGTCGAGATAGTCGGAGATCGGGCGCAAGGGTGGCGCATCAGCGTAGAAATTCTTTTCGGTCAATGTTTTCCGGATTTCCTTGCAACGCTCGACCGAATCTCTGCTTACCAGCCCTTCTTGCACGCAGACCACTCCGCAAAGCTTCCATGCCGCCATCTCCGCTGCGAGCAAAACGTATGGCGCGTGTTCCCTTTCGGTAAATACGTAACCAAGAGCGCGATTTGAATGATAGTACTGCTCAACTTGATCAATCGGCATCGTCCACCTCCGCGAAAGGCGAGATGGATACTCGATATGGATTGTATCGTGCCCTTGTTGCAGTGTTTTAGTTCTTGGTGGATCAACCAGTATTTCGACTTTAGTGGGGTCGAGACTAACGTCAAGTTTATCCTCTAAAGCAGCGGCGATTCTCTTCAGGTATTCCCTTATCTCGTCTGTGAATCGGCTTGGGTTCTCCTCCAACAGAATTATCAGGCTATCTACAGCTGTTTTTCGGGGCTCGTTCCCGAAGTCTTGCGTAAGGGGATCAGAAATTGAATTCTGCCATCCAAAGGCATATGCACGTGCTGGAAGCTGGCGATGTCTAATTCTGCTCCATCCGAGACGAGACGGGGATGAAAAGGGAGGGTTCTCGAAGAGTGGGAGGCCCGGCATCGGCAGCTCGCCTTCAACCGGGTTTACAACTGATTCACACAGATATAACCAACGGTGAGCTTCGTTGTAAGCCGGATCGACCAGTGGAATTTCGGCCAATATCTTCTTGGTTTGAACCTCAGCCGCCCGGATTTGTTGATGCAAATAGATTTTCTCATGAAGTGCCAACCGAGCGATACAAAATTCTTCAAACCCAAACTGGCCTCCACGCTCCAGGGACAGCACTGCGAACTGACTCTCCTTCGGAAAGCTGTGGGTGCGAGAAACTAGATCTTTAGGCAGTTGTGCTCCGTGCAGGAAAGCGATGAATAACTTTCTCATGAGCCACGGAAGAGATATGCCCAGACTAATACCCGAGAGTAGAGCTTCTCTCAACATGTAGTCGAGTTTGTCAACGTCGAAGCCACTGTTCAGCAACTGACCAAGAAAAAGGGAGTCGGGGTCGTCCGGGATCGGAAGGCCCGCGATTAAATGCGCAGCCTCAAAGGCAATCCGCTCTGCGTCTAGAAGACGAGAGGAGCCCGGAATAGCCGCAGCGTGCAGATATTTGATAAACACTGGACTGGTAACAATCGCTACAGACAGGATCTCAGATATTGGAACTTCGCGACCAGCCCACAATCCAAAATGTTCTTTTAGTAACGGTGCGCTGGGATAGTTCTTATTACCGGGTAGGCCGTCAATGATGCTTTCCGAAACATGGCTGAAAAGACAGTGCCCGATGTCATGGCATAGGGCCGCCAGGCGGGACGAAGTGAGCTGTTTGCTCGTCGGGAGAGGGATCTGGCGCTTGGCACGGAGTGTCTGATTCTGCGAAAGGGTAGTCACCACCTGATCTAGCCGTGCGCGTGCTCCTAGGACATGCTCGAAGCGCGAGTATCCGAGTGTTGGATATACGAGATAAGCAAGCCCCAGCTGTCGTATTCCGCGAAGCCTCTGGAAAATGGGCGTATCGACAATTGACACCTCCCAAGGCTCCAACGAGCAGTAGTCTTCCACGGGGTCAGCGATGATCTTGTGTCTTACAATTCTTGGCTCGCCTTCTGGGACATAGCATTTGCAGAACTCGTCAACCCCGTTGAAAAATGGCTCCAGCTTTTGTTCGGCTACCAAGCGCTGGGTCGGTTTAGTTATTCTCTCAGCCATTCTCTCGACCCTCCCGAAGTGGCAGTAATAGCACTAGGATCGCTGTGGCAGGAGAGTAGCACAATTTTAAAGCAAAAGCGTGTTATAGTTCCGCGGCCCAAGCGCTTACAATCGTGAGTCGCTGGCGTTGAACTTCGGAATGCGTGTCAACCAAGCTCGGCAAAACACTTTAGCGTTTGTACTCCAACTGCCTTGTGCCCACCCATAAGCCCAGTCCTCCGAATCGTGGCCAGAAGCCCCGATGCGGGCCTTCGGAACTGAGAGCTGTCTTCACCGCTGCAGCAAGTCCACCGGCTGGCGCACGTCGTGCACGCGGAAATAGCGGCCCAGCGAGGGATGCCGTCTGGCAACAGCCTCGTACATTTGCCAGGCAATGTTGCGGTAGGAGCGATGCCCGGCGGGCGAGGTGCGCAACTCGGCGATGTAGACGGCTTCGGCGAAATCCATTTTGAAAAGGGCGCGCTTGCGGAAGGCGAGAGGAATGAGATATTGCGCCTCGGCGACGACCTCGCCGGCAGGCCGCGGCCGTGCCGGGGTTGCGCTTTGGCCTTCCAGGGCGGTGGTCAAGGTGGAGGCGGCTGACTCGGCGTGCTCCATGGCCTGGGTAAAGCGCCCGCCCAAATCGGCGGCGGCAATTTCTTCCGGCATCTCGAAGCCGTGAATGGTGGTGAATTCCTGTGCGAACTGCGTACAGCGGCGGTGGCGATGCAGGTCGCGATAGCCTCCGATATCCATCAGGATGTCGAAGCGGAAGCTTTGCCCGGCGCAGAAAGGGCGGAGAAGTTCGTCGTGATCTCCGCGATGGCGGGCGCCCAGGGCGACGATTTCATCGCGCTGCCCGGGGCTGAGCGCCTCCACCCGGCGGCGAACCTGCTCATAGGGAAAATGGCAATGCTGGTAGAGTAAAGTAGTCGCCAGCTCGGTTTCCAGCGGCTCCGGTTCCAGCAGGGTGACCGAGGGAGCGGCGGCGATTGGTTCATTTCCCATCAGTTCAGCCGCCGCCTGCCGCAGTTCGCGACGCGTTTCCGTTTCGTAGGCGCTTGCCTCGGCGTATTTGACCAGCGTCGGGCAGACGGGTGTTTCCCGCAGCAATTGCCTTTTCGCCAGGTTGCCGAGGCCCTTGTCCTTGGCGCCGATCGCTTCAGCCAAAGCCCGCCACGATTCCTGGTTGACGTTGTAGGCGCTGCCCCGCGCCGCCTCTTTCAATTTTGCGCCCAGGCGCCGGACCTCCGGGTGGGTGTGCGCCAGCAGGCGTGCGATCTGCGTCTCCAGGGTGCGCGCGTTGACAATCTGCCCGAGCGAGGTGTTGGTGGCCAGCGGAAGCAGGTAGCGGTCAAGATCGAAGGCGCGCGCCCGCAAGGCGCGTTCGTAGGCCTCGGGCTTCATCTCGCGGGGCCGCGGCGTGCGCGCCGCCAGGTAGTCGAACATGAACTCGGAAAACTGCTCGTACTCAGAAAAGAGGAAAACGGCGGTCCGGCGATACAACTCGGCGCCCGGTCCGGCGGGAAACTCGGGGACGTAATAGCCGCTCTGGCGAAAGTCCTGATAGCGGGTGGAACGTTCCTGCCCATCCCAGCGTTGCTCATCGACCACCGCGATGGCGGCCAGCAGCGAGAGCCTCTCGATGGCCGTGGTAACGTGCGCCAGGTCGGCAATCGAGCGATGGCCGTACTGGAAATAAAAGGTGTTCAGGAATTGCTCCGCCTTCTGCTGGTTCAGCTCCGACAAGGATTCCTTCATCGACAGCGCCGAGCGCGAATACCGGGCCATGCCATAGGCCTGCACCTCCGGGTCGGCCCCGTGAATGCAGTAAACCGTAGTTTCCGGTGAGGGGATGTCTGGGGAACGGGAATCGCCAGGGCGAAGGGGGGCAGTCTCAGGGACGCGAGCCATGCCGGAAGTGTAGTGCCGGACAACCACCCCCGCCAAGTCCCTTGAGCCGGAAACAGTTAGTGCGCAGTCGCGGGTTTTGCTTTGAAGTAGCACCAAAGTGTGGATCTACCCGGGCGTGAGCTGGTTGTTGTACAATATAGCCGCGTTTGGATTTGGACGGCCGCGTGAGCAGTTCTGCAACCGGGGTTTCCGCACCAAGGTTATCCTTTGCGGACGTGCTATGTTGGTTAGCAAGTACCTGCCTCTAGTACCTTCCGATTCACTCTGCGTTATTTTCAGCAAAGGAAATTGCAACACGATGGAACAAGGGATTGTGAAGTGGTTTAACGACGCTAAGGGTTACGGCTTCATCTCGCGGCAGAACGGCGAAGATGTGTTCGTGCATTTTTCGGCCATCCAGAGCAACGGCTTCCGCAGCTTGAAAGAAGGCCAGGCGGTGCAGTTCGTGGTAAAGCAGGGACCGAAGGGATTACAGGCAGAGAACGTCATGGTGCTGTAAGCCAGCGCGCCCCGGAAATGCTTTTTTGCGTCTGCCGGGGTGAAGCGCACGCAGGTTCCCGGGACGGTCGCCCGTTGACCGAACTAACGCGGCGACGGCATTGGCCGGGGCCTCCCGCCCGCCGCGGGTAAGTGCAATTAACGTGCTTTGAAGATCAGGACGGCAGAGCGCTTGCCGGCAGTTGCCGGATTGCGCCAGCCGTCCTTCTCTTTTTCCGAGCGGGCTTCAGTCCGCGAGGGACCTGTTTCTGGCCGTTACAGAGACTTTTTCAGCAGCCTGTGAAGCCGTGCCCTGATACAAAACGTCCCAGGCCGCCGAACAGAGCGTCCCTGCCTGCCGCAGCTAGGGAGGTCACCTTAGATGGGTACTTTCGGTACCTTGCAGGCAAAAACATTCACGCTATATATATTGAGCTGTCCTCCCCAGGGGCTATAAATCGCAGCAGAATTGTGCCAATGCTCGCGGGGGAGGAAGCAATGCATCAACTGGCGTCGGTTGGACTGGGGGGTTCGGAGAGTTTGGTGAAGGAAAAGTTGCTGCGCATGATTGTGATGGTCAACCGGGAGCTCTGGCTTTTGCTCTCCTTGTTCGGCATCGCGGCGCTGGTCAATTTTCTGGTCTCCTCGCACGCGGTTCTGCTCAGTTTCTATGCCCTGCCCACCGTTTTCTCCGCCTATTTTTACGGGCGGCGGCACGCCATAGCGACGGCCGTCGCCAGCATCCTGCTGATCGTGGCGCTGTCCATCCACAACCCCGGCCTTTTTGCCAACAGCAATGGGGAAGTGGTGGGTGAGCGCTGTTTCGGCATTATCGTTTGGGGCGGCTCGCTGGTGCTCACGGCTGTGGCCATGGGCACGCTCTACGAGAAAGACAAGGTCAAGCTGCGCGAATTACGGCAGACCTATCACGGGGTGCTGATGATCCTGCGGCAGTTCATCGCCAAGGACCAGTACACACAGAACCACTCCTACCGGGTTTCCATCTATGCGGTCCAGATCGCAGCCGAGATGGGCTTCAACGAAGAGCGCATCGAGGACGTGCGCGCCGCGGCCCTGCTGCACGACATCGGCAAGCTGGACATCAGCCGCGAGATCCTCTACAAAGCCGCGCGCCTGACCGCGGACGAGTTCAACGAAATGAAGCAGCACGTGAACCGGGGAGTGGATTTCCTGGAGCCGGTGGGCGGTTCATTGCGGCGCATTCTTCCCATCATTCTTACCCATCACGACCGTTATGACGGCAACGGCTATACCGATAACGCCGGCGAACAGATACCGCTGGAAGCCCGCATCCTGGCGGTTGCCGATTCCTACGACGCCATCATCGCCGACCGGCCTTACCGCAAGGGAAGCGCCCCCTTCGAAGCGCGTGAGATCATCGAGAAGCGTTCCGGGATCGATTTTGATCCGCAGGTTGTAAAGGCGTTTCTCACCGCCTTCCGCAAGCGCTCACTGGAAATTCCCGAGGTGGTGGTCTAAGACCACCACCGGTTGCGCCGGCCGCGAGCCGCGATTCGTTTCTGGCGGATGCCACCGTGCATCCGCCATTCCTTTTTAGGACAAAGGCCAACCGCAGAGTTCATAGAGGAACACAGAGAAAATCCAAAAATCTCTGTGTTACTCCGTGTCCTCTGTGGTTTGTAGTTTTTGGCGGAACCGATCCGGCTCCGAAAAAGCTCTTGGGCGGCAGCTTATGAGATGCGATAGTATTTAGCTGCCCAGCTTTCGCAATCGAGACGGCTGCATGTCCGTGCCGGCGCACGCGCCAGCAGCCGGAGTTCCGGGAGTCCGGACTTGGATGGAGGATCACCATGAAGGCCAGTATCTTAGTCGCGCCAGGGAAACTGGAGATCAGGGATGTTCCCGATCCCAAGCCTTCCGAAGGCCAGGTATTGCTGAAAGTAAATTGCGTGGGAATCTGCGGGACCGATGTTGCGGTATATCGCGGCGACCACCAGGCCAAGAAGGATGTGATTCTCGGGCACGAATACTGCGGCGAGGTGGCGGAGGCAGGCAAGGGCGTTTCCAAGTTCAAGCCCGGCGATTACGTCGCTTCCGAGGCCAGTTGGGGGTGCGGCCTGTGCGAATGGTGCGTGCAGGGCCAGGGATCGTTTTGTGAAAAGCTGAATTCTTTGGCGCGCACCGTGGACGGAGCGCTCGCCGAGTACATCCTGGTGCCGGTCAGGATGCTGCACCCCCTAGACCGCGGCGTGACGCCGGTCGAGGGACAGGGAGTGGTGGGAATTGCCACCGGCTTGCGGGCGGTGCACCGTGCCGGCGTCAACATGGCTCAGCGAGTGCTGATCATAGGCCCCGGTTATGGCGGCTTGATCCTCCTGCAACTCTGCAAACTGGCGGGAGCCCGGGTGGGCATCGTCGGCACGCGCGCCCAGAGGCTGGCCATTGCCGAAGAGGTTGGAGCTGACTTCACGGAGAACGTCAAAACCAATCCGGAGTGGGAAAAGACGGTGATTGAAAAATACGCGCCCATGGGCTTCGACGTGGTTATTGAAGCCGCGGGGACGCTTTCGGCGCTGCTGGCGGCCGCGCGGACGGTGAGGAAGGGAGGCATTGTGCTGCAGTTCGGCACCTCCTACGAGTGCGTCAACGGACTGCCGCAGAAAGATTTCTATTACCGTGAGATTTCCATCATCGGCACCAAGGGCGGCTATGGCTGCTATCCCGCCGCCGTCGACCTGCTGAATCGCCACGCTCTGAAGATCGCGCCTTTGATCACTCATGAGTATCCTCTGGCAAAGGTAGCCGAGGCCTTCGAGGTGATGGACAAGCGGTTGCACAACGTGATGAGAGCAGCGGTGGTTTGCTAAGCCGTGCCCTGATACAAAGCATTTTGAAACACGCTGTAGATTTGATTCCGGGAACGGTAAAGGACTGTTCAATGAAAAAGGTTCTGCTTACGACGCCGACGTTCGGCAGGTACAGTAAAGCGGCTTTAGAGTTCTTGCGGGACGGCGGCCTGGAGATAGTTCGCACCCCGCAGGGGGTGGGGGTGGCAAAAGAGGCTGAGGTGCTGGCGGGCATTGACGACGATACGGTGGCGATCATCACCGGCCTGGAGCCGATCACCAAAAAGGTCATCGATTCCGCCCGCTCGCTCAAAGTGGTGGCCAAGCATGGAATTGGGGTGGACAACATCGATTTGAACGCCGCCAAGGAACGCGGGGTGAGGGTGGTCAATGCTCCGGGCACGAACTCGGAGGCGGTCGCCGACCTTACCGTCGGCTTCATGTTCGCCCTGGCCAGAAAGATTATCGAGGCCAACGCCAAACTGCGGGCGGGCGAGTGGCCGCGGGTGATGGGCACGTCCGTCTGGGGAACCACGGTTGGCATCGTCGGGTTGGGAATGATCGGCAAAGCGGTGGCCCGCCGCACCCGCGGGCTGAACATGACGACGCTGGCCTACGACCCCTACTTCGATGAGCAATTCGCCGCCGCCAACCAGGTGCGAAAGGCGTCGCTTGACGAGATACTGAGCACCGCCGATTTCGTCACCATTCACATTCCATATTCGGAAGAGACCAAGAACCTGATCGGCAAAGAGCAGTTGGCGAAGATGAAGCCGTCGGCCTTCCTGGTGAATGCCGCCCGCGGGGGGATCGTGGACGAAGCGGCCCTGTACGATGCTCTTGCCGGCAACAGGATTGCCGGCGCCGCCATAGACGTTTTTGCCAAGGAGCCGCCGGCGGGCTCGCCGCTGCTGACCCTTCCCAATACCATCCTTACGCCGCACATGGGAGCTTATACCGAAGAGGCCCTGAAGCTAACCAGCGAGTTTGCCGCCAGGACGGTGCTGGAGGTGCTGAGCGGTAAGAGGCCATCCTGCACGATCGTGTAGGCGGGTGTGTTTTCCAAAGATGTATCCGCCAAGGGTTTCATGGTGGAAGCGCCGGGCTTCAGCGGGGTCTCCAGCAAGCGCCCGACTTCAGGCTTGCTGGGGTGCCTTCAGCCCGGCGAAATTGCCGCGAAAAAATGGGCGTTAGAGTCTGCGTGAGAACCTCGGTTATGGAATAAAGAACAATCGGCGCCGCGTAGCGGCGATGCTGCGGGGTCCCCAGGAAACGCCGCTTTTGCGTTTCCTGGGGTGCAATTTAGCCCAGCGCTTCAGCGCTGGGGAGGGCTCAGTGTCCGCCGGCGAGCTTGTGCTTTACGCTAAGCTGCAGCTTGGGGTTGATCGCCAGGATAACCAGCATAGCGCAAACGCATAGCATCGTCTCCTGAATCAGTGCGGCCGTACCCCAGCCGAACTTGGTCGCCAGCGCGCCCATCAGGTATCCGGCAAATGCGCCGGAGAGGAAATGGGTTGACGTGAACAGGCCTGTGGACCGGCCGACCATTCCCGGCCGCACGCTTCTCTGGAACAGCGCCAGATGATTGACGTGACAGGTGCTGCTATAGAAGAAGCCCTGCAGGAAGGTCAGCAGAGACTGTGTAGCAGGCTGGGTGGCCACGTTGAAAATCAGGTAGAGGATAACGGCTTGGGCGCCCCAGGCGATGACGACGGCTCCGCGATTGGAGAAGCGGTCGCCAAGCCAGCCGCCGAGCATGGGAAGCATGCAGCCGAAGCCATAAAAGCTGAATGCGGCCGCCGCCGCCGCCGGGCTGTAGTGGAGCTGTTTGACGAGGAAGCTGACGTACAGCCCCATGTAGCCGTAACCCACCGTGCCCAGGACAAACACGGAAAAGATCAGGAGCTTGATATTGCGGTTGAAAAAGTTCTCCGGGATGTTATCCACCACGATGGTTTTGTCTTGCGCCGGGGAGATCGCCTTTTGTTCGCTGAAGCTTCTGGGAATAATGAACCAGACCGCGGCGGCCATAACCAGGCCCAGAACACAGAAAACGACGAAGGGATTTTTCCAGTTTCCGGCCGTTAGCGCCAGGTGGACGCCCCAACGGGGCCCAATCACAGTGCCGATGCCATAACCGACGTTGATGCACCCTACGACGAAGGCCTTGTTCTTATAGAAGTAGCTGCCGGCGGCCACGTAGAGGGCGGCAATTTGCATACCCTCGCCCACGCCGGTAATGGCGCGGTATATAGCCATATCAGGGACCGCGACGGCCAGAATGGTGGCCAGCGTGGCCACCGAGTAGATGATCATGCCGAGCGAGAGGACGGACTTGCGCGACCAGCGGTCCAGCAGGTATCCGGTCGGCAAGCCGGCAAAACCGATGCCGAGATTAAAGATGGTCGCCAGGAATCCGCCGGTCTTGAGCTCATAGCCGTAGTGTTTGCTGATCATCGGCAACAGGGTGGCGAAGATCGAGCGGTCCATGGCATTGGTGATATAGGCGGCGGAAAAAAGCATTAGACACATGACCGCCGGCGTTGTCGCGAGGCGCTTCAACTCCGAAGTCGGCGCGGGCGCGGAAGTTCCAGCCGTTGACATCTCCTCTTACCTCCTGATGTGTAATATTCCGGCTTCCTGCTGTCGGCCCCCGCGGAGCGGGGGAAGATGATAGCCCATGGCATCAGCCATGGGTTGAAGTGAGAATTCCTCCAAGCCCGCAACGCGGGCGAAAGAATCTCAACTGATTCTGTCGCCCCCTTCGTGGGCTCGGGATTTTGGACGCCTTACACCCACGGCTCGCGCCGGGGGCTACCATCTGCCGCCGCCTTTGGCGGCTAACAAAAGATCGAGACTGCCCATCTGTCTAACGCACGACGCCAGGCTGGGGGTAGCCTTAAGTCCTAGCGGCCGGCGACGCCAACAAAGGCTTGCTCGCCGCGCGTCCTGCCGGTCGATTTATCGAGCGGATGAACGTCCCGCACCAGGCGCTCGTCGAACGGGTAAGTGGTAAAGATGTCGGGCTCGCCGTCGGTCACCACCAGGCAATTCTCCAGGCGGATTCCGCCCACGCCGACCACGCCCGCGTACGGCTCAAGGTTGTACTGCATGCCCGGCTTCAGCACGACCGGCGCCTTAGCCGAGGCCGCGCTGAAGGCCGGAGGCTCCCAGGGATGCGTGCCCGAGCCATGGCCCAGGGTGTCGAGGACGTACGGATAAGCCGCGGCAAATACGTCGGCATTGGTGTTGCCCGGCCGCGATTTGTCGCAGGCATTGAACAGCGCGTTATAGCAGTTCATGTGTACGTCGACCAGTTCCTTGGGGGGCTTGATATTGCCGCAGATCCAAGTGCGGGTAAAGTCGCCCCAATAGCCGTTGAAGCAGGCGCCGATATCGATGATGACCGGATCGCCCATGCGGATCACGCGGTCCGAGGTGAAGCGCCGGTAGGGAGCAGTGTAAGGACCCGAGGCCACGATGTTGGCGCACTGCGTCCATTCGCTGCCCAGGGCCGTCATCACCTCCCATGCCTTGGCCAAGACCTCGCACTCCCTGACTCCCGGCTTGAGCATGCGGAGGGCGGCGTCCATGGCGGCTTCGGTCATGACGTTGGCCTGCTTGATGCACTCGATCTCGTCCTGCGTCTTCATGATCTTGGCCTTGCCGAGGATGGCGTAGCCGTCAACGATCTCCGAGTGCGGGAACGCCTTGGCGAACTCGCGGGTCATGACCGGCGTCCACAGGTCGACGCCGATCTTCTTGCCCTTCAGGTCGCCCAGTTCCTGCTTTACCATGTCCGCGAACATCTGGATGCCGACGGCTTCCCGGAAATTGGCGCGCGGCTTGATCTGCTTGGGCGAGAGCCAGGGCATTCTGGCCCGGCAATGCTCGTGGTCCATGGAGAACAGGAAGGGCTCTCCGCCCCTGGGCAGAACAACGGTGGCGTTGCCGAGCTGGGCGCTGGGATGCATGTGGGTCCTGAATGCGGTCAGGTAGCGAGCGTCTTCGGTGCGGAACACGAACAGAACATCGGCTTCCGATTCCGCCAGTACCTGCTTCGCCTTCTGCAGGCGCTCTCTCCGCATCCTGTCGAAATTGATTCTCTCTTCCCAATCAACACCCATCATTCCTTTTGACATGAAATACTCCTTCTCCTTATTGCGAAATGGATCTGCCAGGAATCACTTCACTTCCTGAACCAGTTCCTTGAACTCGTCAAGGGTTACCACCCCTCGTTTTTGCGCACCCCGCTTCTTGACTTCGGCGAGCAGGCCGTCGATGCGCTCGGCCGGCACCTCGATCCCAATCTGATTGAGGGCGTATTCGATCGATTTCTTGCCGCTCTTCTTGCTGAGATAGACATCGCGCTTCCGCCCCACGACCTCGGGCGCATAGCCTTCCACCGCCGGCGGGTACACCATAACCTGGGCCACCACCGAACCGGTCTCCTTGACCCAGACGGTCTCGCCCACCACCGATTTGAGAGGAGAGACCGGAACCCTGGTCACTTCCTGCACCAGCTTGCTCAGCGGATAGAGACGGTCGAGCTTGATGTTGGTTTTCACTCCATAAAGCCCGGTCAGGGCAAGAGCCATGTCGGCGATATCGGCGTTGCCGCTTTTTTCGCCCAGGCCGTTCACCGTAACGTGCACGGAATCGGCGCCCGCCTTCAGGCCGGCGATGCTGCACGCGGCAGCCAGGCCGAAATCATTGTGGCAGTGAATGGCTACCGGAACCTTGAGCCAGCTCTTGACCTGCTTGGTCAGGTATAACATTGCCTCTGGCGTGGCTACACCGAGGGTGTCCACCAGCACCACCTCGTCGGCGCCGCATTCGTTGACGGCGCAGTCGTAGGCTTGCTTGAGGAAGCGCAATTCCGCGCGCGAAGCGTCCACCGCGAAGAAGGCGCAGTAAAGGCCCTGCCCCTTGGCAAACTTGATGGCATTGCGAATGCGCGTGATGACCGTGGCTTCGTCCAGTTCCCAGGCCTTCATCTTGGCCGGGCTGACGGAGATTTCGCAGACCACAGCCTTGACCCCGGTCTCCAGGCAAATCTTGAGGTCGCCGACGTTGCAGCGCGAGAAGCCCCAGATTTCCGCCTTCTTGACCTGCTTGACGATCTCGGTGACCGCCTGTTTATCTTCCGGCGTGCTGGCGGGAAAACCGGCTTCGATGCGGTCCACGCCCGCCTCCGCCAGCGCGTGGGCGATGCGCACCTTGTCTTCCACGCCCATGCTGACGCCGATCGTTTGCTCTCCGTCGCGGAGCGTGGTGTCGTAAAACTTGACCTGTTTATGAAGATTGATGAGTTCTTTTTTTACTTCCGGGACATCGTTGTAAGGGCTTAGCCACCACTGTTCTGACATTAGTTTGTTCACTCCGTTATTGATCGACCGCAAAACTGCTTATCGACTGCAAAGCTCCACTCCGGCCAAGTGGGCGTTAACCGGGAACCCGGCAAAGGCCACTGCGGCGTTTGCTGGGGGGCTCCGGGCGCAACGCCTGGGTGCTGATAGTGACGCTCAGAGTCCGGACCTTACCGCGGTGTAAAAGGACTCCAGCGGACTGCCAGCTACCGCTTTGACTGCGCAGGGATAACCGCTACTATAGCCCTTGCTGAACAGCTCCGTCCACCACTTTTTGCCGCTGGTCGCCTGATCGCGAGTAGCAGACCTTAACAGATTGGTACCCTCAGGTATTCGCGGCATATGTCTGATTCCCGTGCTGGTTAGGGGACCATAACACCCGGCCCTGACGCCAAATCGAGTGGGCTCTGTTTATTGCTTCGTAACCAATTGTGCCTATGAGTCAGAGCCTCTTCGGGTTACTGTTGGTGCGGCGTGGAACCAGCCTGGCGGTGAGCGGAGATCAGGTATTCCTCAAAGGCAAGCCCGCTTACCCGTATGTGATCCGGCCGCACCTCCAGCAGGTTCATGATCGGAAACCGGGCGCTCGGAATGGCAAAACGAGCGAGGACCTCGGCGACGGGGATCACGCCCTCGACGCTGGCCTGCTTGACCACGGGACCGAAGATTCCTGATTGGGCCGGGGCCTGCGCCAACCACTGGCGTTGCGGTTCCTGCGGTGACGGGCAATGGTCCTGCCACCCGTGCTTGAGGACCAGCCCATGCGCGAGGAGAAAATCCAAGATCAGCGATGCCGCTTCGAAGCCCGGCTGTTCCAGTGGGGGCTGCTTGGGGAGCAAGCCAAGCCAATCGGTGATGAGCCGGTAAGTGAACCCCCAGAGCGGCACTCCGTTAAGGTCGATCGCCGGGAAGCGCATTTCCTGGGGGCGGCGCGGCACGCACTGCAGGCAATGCCGGGTGGGATCGAGCAACAGCGTGCGCGGAATCCATACGGCTTCCACCGCTTCGCGCGTGTCCAGAACCGTGGGCAACTCGGTTTCCACCTCGAAGACGAACGGGGCGACCCACAGGTAAGGCCCCACCCTGCGTCGTGCCAGCACAGCCGGCAAGGCGGCCTGCATTTGCTCCCGCCGCAGGGCGAGGCCGCACTCTTCCCGCAGTTCGCGCAGGGCGGTGTGCAACAAGTCCGGGTCTTGCGGGTCGCGCCGGCCCCCGGGAAACGACCAGTGTCCCGACCAGGAGTCGTCTTCGCGCTCCGAGCGCCGGATTAGCAGAACTGATTGCTGCGATTTTTCACCCCAGCCCGCCAAAGGCGGGTGTGCTGGAGACCCCGATTGCGCGCACACAATCGCCACTGCCGCTGTCGGTTGCACCGTTTCGCCAGTCATGGACCTGTTCCATTATCGTAAATCACGGGCCAGGGTAACAGCTCTGGTGATTCTTCCGTCAGCCGGGATTCCCGCAAGCTCCGCGTTTACGTTGCTGGGGCGCGAGCGACGATGTTCCCGGTAACTCTGTTACAATGCCGCCTGTTCCCAGAGATCAAAGCGAGGTGAGCGGCCAATGAGAGCCATGCTTCTTCACCAGCCGGGCGGCCAGGTCACGCTGGCCGAAGTGGACGAACCGCGGGTCGGTCCCGGCGACGCCAAAATCAAGGTGCGGGCGGCGGGCGTGGGGCTGACGATTGTGATCATGAAGGGCACACCGGGCCTGGTGACGAGCTTTCCCAGGATCCTGGGCCACGAAGTCGCGGGCGAGGTGGTCGAGCTGGGCAGTGAAGTGCGCCACCTCAAGCTCGGAGATCACGTCGTCTGTCATTTCTACCTGACCTGCGGGGTTTGCGGGTTTTGCCGCAGCGGGCGGGAGACGCTGTGCCAGAACTGGCGCGGCTACGTCGGCATGGCCTGCGACGGCGGTTATGCCGAGTACATGAGCGTCCCGGCGGTAAATCTTTGCCGCATTCCCGATGACATGCCTTTCGCCGAGGCGTCCATTATTTCCGACGCCATTGCCACGCCTCTTCATGCGTGCCGGGTGGAAGCCAAAGTCGGGCCCGGCGATGATGTTCTGGTAGTTGGCGCGGGCGGCGGAGTGGGAATCCACGCCGTGCAAATAGCCAAACTCTGCGGCGGCCGCGTCATCGCCGCCGACCTTTCGGCGGAGAAGCTGGAGTGCGCCAAAGCGCTGGGCGCCGACGAGATCATCGATTGCAAGGCCAAGGACCTCGCCACCGAGGTCAGGAAGCTGAGCGATGGCCGCGGAGTGGACGCGGTGCTCGACTTTGTCGCATCGGCGCAAACCCTGGAAGCGGGCTTCCAGAGCCTTGCCGTGGCCGGCAGGCTGGTGATACTGGGATTCCAGCCGGCTGCCGTTTTCAAGCGCGATCCCACGTTCCGCGTCGATCCGGTGGAGGTGATGCGCAAGATGCTGGAGATTCACGGATCGAGGTATGTAACCATGGCGGAACTGCTGGACGCGGTCAAGATTGTTCATCAGGGAAAGATCAAGCCGGTAATCTCGCGGACCTTCCCGCTGGAAGAGGCGGAGCTGGCGCACAGCCTGATTCAGAGCAACCAGATCACGGGCAGGGCGGCGTTGATCATTTAGTTTCGAGTTTCCAGTTTTTGGTTTCCAGTTTTGGGTTTCGAGTTCAAGCTTAGCTTTGAAACCTTGTAACCTTGAAACTTTGAAACCTTAAGAGCCTGGAGGGGCAGATGA